>CACXFS010000001.1 GCA_902766885.1 uncultured Ruminococcus sp.
CAAACGTTTCAGTTACAATCGTAGGGGACGGGTTCCTACACGTCCCTAAACTTTTCCGATATATCAATCAACCCGAGGAAAACAAACCTTTCCATACAACACGCACTATTATAAATTCGGAGATTTGCGTGTCGAGGCACTCGACAAATTATGGTTTATCGTACCGAAATGGATTACTGCTAAACCAGTTTAATTTCAAAATAAAGCACAAAGGCGTTGCAGTTTCCTGCAACGCCTGATTTGTGAATATTAAAGCTAATAACAATCAGTTATAAGATTATTCCTCTCTCTTCTTTCTTGCGAGGAATGCTACACCTGCTGCTGCAAGCATAAGTCCACCGAATACATAGAGAATTGTTGTTTCAACACCTGACTTAACAGAGCTTGAGCCTGAACCGGATTTTGAACCTGAACCGGTTGAACCGCCGTTTGAGCCTGTGCCGCCGCCAGTGCTGGTGGGATTACCAGCCTGTGCATTATTAAGATCATCCTTGTTAACAGGTTTATTTGTTGTAGGATCTGTGCACTTTGAAAGAATATCAATGATAGCCTTAACTTTTGCATCATCATCAGTTACTCTCTGCTTAACAACAGAAATTACATCTGTCGGGCTAACCTTGAGAGTGTCAAGAAGATTCTGTGTGAGGTCTGTCTTTGCAGGGTCATTATAGTAAGCCATGAGGTATGTAGCAAGAAGTGTTACGTCGTTTTCACCTTCGGGGAAAGCTGTACCAACGATGTTACCTGTTGAAGTGATTTTCTTCTCAGGACCGCAGTCAGGATTATTTTCCCAAACAGCTACATTAGCCTTTTTCTCTGAATCTTCGGGGTTTTCAATCTGCTCACCTGTGCAATACATTGTATCGCCGATGCAAGAACCGCTCATGATAGTGTTATAAGTCTGCATGCCTGTGTTTGCAGAAAAGATAACGCAGTAAACTCTACCGTCAGAGGGACTGATTGTGTTGCCTGTCTTTGAAAGGTCATAAGTAGCTATACCTGTTGAAGAGTCATAAGTACACTGCTCTTTCTTTGACTGCCAATCAGGCCATGTACCTGAACCGTCAGCCTTCCAAACATGAGCATAAACCTTTTTAGTTGTTTCAAGATTCCAGCCTGACTTCTTAACGTCAAACTTGATTACGCTGCCTGCACTAACTGTTTCTGATGCTGTGTCAGCGCCTACTTCTGATGAATTGTCTGCTGAAACAACTGCTGAATCTTCAGCGCCTACTGTGTCAGCTTCAACTTCTGCTGCACTTGCTGTGATTGCTGCTGTACCAACCATCATTGTAGCAGCGATAGCAAGGCTTGCTATTTTCTTGAACATTTTTAATCTCCTCCTAAATTGTTCGTGAACTAAGAGATATTGGCATAATATCTCAGTAAAGCTATTATACAATAAATGTAACAAAACTTCAATACTTTTAATTCAATTGTAACATCATTAATTGCACAAGATTTTGATTGTTGATTTGTTAAAAATTCACAATTTTTGTTATTTTTGCAACAACTCAGAAAACTTGTATCATAATTATTTAAGCATTGAATATACTGTATCTTTTACGGTAGAAAGTGCAGATTCAACCTTTTCGGGCTCCTTTGCGCCTGCCATAGCCATATCGGGCTTTCCGCCGCCGTTGCCGCCTGCTGCCTGTGCAACTGCCTTTACGATTTTGCCTGCGTTTGCGCCAAGTGAAAGAGCCTCTTTTCCGCAAGCGGCTGCAAAGGTTACCTTGCCGTCGTTTACAGCTGCAAGCACAATTACAACCTTAGGCGCTGTGTCCTTTGCACGCTCGCACATTGTACGCAGAACGTCAGCGTTTGCGTTTTCAACCTTTGAAGTAACAATTCTTACGCCGTTTTCAACCTCTGTGCCTGCAAAAAGTTCTGCAAGCTGTGCAACGGCAAGCTTGGAGTTGAGCTCGTTAATCTCTTTCTGCTGACCTTTGATAAGGGTTTCAGCCTTCTGCGCACCCTCAACAACTGCTTTCGGATTTGAAATTTTCAGAGCCGAGCAAACGCCCATAACAGCCGCATTAACGCCGTTGATATAATTTAACACGCCGTTGCCTGTCAGGGCTTCAATTCTTCTTACGCCTGCGGCAACAGAGCCTTCCTGACGGATTTTAAAAAGTCCGAGGTTTGAGGTGTTCTTAGCGTGAGTACCGCCGCAGAACTCAATTGAGAAATCGTCTGCACTTACAACACGTACAACGTCGCCGTACTTTTCACCGAACAGAGCCATTGCACCGAGCTTTTTAGCTTCTTCAATCGGCATTTCACGGGTCTGAACTTCAATAGCCTCAAAAATCTTTTTATTTACAAGGTTTTCAACCTCAATAAGCTCCTTTGCGGTCATAGCCTCAAAGTGAGTGAAGTCAAAACGGAAGTAAGAATCGGTTACAAGCTGACCTGCCTGCTGAACGTGGTTGCCGAGAACATCACGCAGTGCTGCCTGCAACAGGTGTGCGGCTGTGTGATTTCTTGTAATATCGGCACGACGCTCGCTGTCTACAGACGAGCTTACCTTTGAACCTACCGCAACGCTGCCGCTTCTTACTGTGCAGGCGTGGAGGAAGATACTGCCTGACGGGTCTTTTGTTGTATCGTCAACGTCGGCTGTGAAGTTTCCGCTTTCAAGAACACCCGTATCGCCTACCTGTCCGCCGCTTTCAGCATAGAACGGAGTTTTGTCGAGCACGATTACTGCGCTTTCACCCTCGTTTACGCTGTCAACTCTTTCTCCGTCCCTAACTATTGCAAGAACTGTTGAATCGCAGGAAAGCTCGCTGTAGCCGACAAAGTCGGTTTTAGCAACGTCGGAAAGGTCGGTTGCATCGGAAATCCAAGCGTCAGCACCTGCGTTTTTGCGAGCGTCACGGGAACGCTTTTTCTGCTCCTTCAAAAGCTCGTGGAAACGGTCAACGTCAACGTCGATGCCTTTTTCGGATAGAATTTCTCTTGTCAAGTCAATCGGAAAACCGTAGGTATCGTTGAGTTTGAATGCGTCTTCACCGCTCAAAGTCTTGATTTCATCGTCCTCCATAATGCTCTGAAGCATCTTGAAGCCCTGATCGATTGTCTTAGCAAAGCTTTCTTCTTCAACCTTGATAACCTTAGTGATAAACTCCTCTTTTTCCTTTAACTCGGGATAAGCAGTGAGGTTTTCCTTGATGACTGTATCACATACCTTATAGAGGAAAGGCTCGTTGTAGCCGAGAAGTCTGCCGTGACGAGCGGCACGTCTTAAAAGTCTGCGGAGCACATAGCCCTTGCCTTCGTTTGAGGGCATAACACCATCGCCAATCATAAAGGTTGTGCTGCGGATATGGTCTGTGATTACACGCAGTGAAATATCACTTTTTTCGTCTTTGCCGTACTCAACACCCGTAATCTGAGAAATGTGTTTCATAATATTCTGGATTGTATCGACAAGGAAAAGGTTGTCAACGCCCTGCATTACGCAGGCAAGACGTTCAAGTCCCATACCTGTATCAATGTTGGGGTGGTCAAGCGGAGTGTAGTTGCCGTTGCCGTCGTTTTCAAACTGCGTGAAAACAAGGTTCCAAACTTCAACAAATCTGTCGCACTCGCAGCCTACGCCGCAGTCGGGACTGCCGCAGCCCTTGTCCTCGCCTCTGTCGAAGTAAATTTCGGAGCAGGGGCCGCATGGACCTGAGCCGTGCTCCCAGAAATTATCCTCTTTGCCAAGGCGTACCATATGCGACGGGTCAACACCGACTTCTTCAGTCCAGATTTTATAAGCCTCGTCGTCGTCCTGATAGATTGAAACGTAGAGCTTTTCAACGGGCATTTCGAGAACCTCTGTAAAGAATTCCCACGCCCACGCTGTAGCCTCATGCTTGAAGTAATCGCCGAATGAGAAGTTACCGAGCATTTCAAAGAATGTGCCGTGACGTGCTGTTATTCCTACACGCTCAATGTCGGGTGTACGGATACATTTCTGGCAGGTTGTCACACGCTTGCGGGGCGGTGTGATTTCGCCTGTGAAATACTTTTTCATAGGAGCCATACCGCTGTTGATGAGCAGAAGGCTGTTGTCGTCTTTCGGAACAAGAGAAAAGCTGGGAAGTCTTAAGCATCCCTTTGATTCGAAGAACGAAAGGAATTTTTCTCTTAATTCGTTAAGTCCTGTCCATTGCATAATATACTCTCCTTTTTTTGAGCGACGAGGGTGTCGCTCGCTACATTTTACTAAAATAATTTGTGCAAAATAAAAACTGCCCCATATAAAATATGGGACAGGAATTTCCTGCGGTACCACCCAAATTGACGCAAAACACGTCCGCTTTGAGTAATCATCGGATTACAAACCTTTAACGCAGGCATACGCCGTGCTTAATCACACGGAGCTCAGGGGCAGCATGCCGAATTTTCACCTGAAGCTTTGCACCTAACAGCTTCTCTCTGTAAGGATTCAAAACGACTCATCCCGTCATTGCCGAATAAATATATTAATTATCTTCTAAATTATATGACTGTTTTTTTTAGTTGTCAACAGTTTTTTTACTTTATATGAAAACTGCTCAGAAATGGTCGGGCAAAGAAGGTCTGATAATATCAACCTGTCTGCCCGAATTTCGTGCCGAGGCACTCGACTACCCTTTGTATTTCCTGATTACCGAGCCTGAGGGAACAGCTTTGTCGGACTGCATAAAAAGTTTTTGAGTCGGGTGCGGAGCACTATCGACAAATTCTCCGTCCTCGTTTTTAAGCGAAATACATTTTATATTAAACGGAATTCCGCTCGGAGGCAGCACGTCAAGCGTATCGCCTACAAGGAACTTATTGCGCTGTGAAATAAGCGAAGTTGTATCGTCAATCGACTTTTCACACACTGCAACGGCGTCGTAGTGACGGATATATCCTCCGTTACCCGTAACCTGACCGGGCTCGTGGTTGAAGTAAAAGCCTGTGTTGTATTCCCTGTGACTGATTTTTTCAAGTTCCTCCTTAATCCATGGTTTTAGCTTGTAATCATCGCTCATATTCTCAAAATAATCGTCTACTGCGTGACGGTAAGCATTCGTTGTTACGGCTGTGTAATAGGCAGATTTTGCTCTACCCTCAATCTTGAAGCTTGAAACACCAGCCTTTACAAGCTCGGGAATGTGCTCTATCATACACAAATCTCTTGAATTGTAAAGATAAGTGCCATCGGAGGTTTCTTCAACGGGGAAATACTGCCCCTCCCTGTTTTCCTCAAAAAGGTGGTATTTCCAACGGCAGGGCTGGGCACAATCGCCGTGGTTTGCGTCTCTGCCTGTCATATAGCTTGAAATCAGGCATCTGCCCGAAAACGAAACGCACATTGCGCCGTGAACAAAGCACTCAATTTCAAGCTCGGGAGGAATTTTTGCACGCATTTCGGCAATTTCATCAAGCGGAATTTCCCTTGCAAGCACAACCCTTGACGCTCCCATATTGTAGAGCATGTTGGCAGTTGCGTAGTTTGTAACGCCTGCCTGAGTAGAAATGTGGCGTGCAACCTTGGGAGCATAGCGCTTTGCCGCCTCAAAAACGCCGAGGTCGGCAATTATCAGAGCGTCAACTCCGCATTCCTGCGCATAGCTTAAAAAGTCGGGCAGAAATTCAAGCTCTTTATTGCGAGGCAGAACATTACAGGTGACGTGAATCTTTTTGCCGAGCGCATGAGCCTTTTCACACGCAAGCTTTAGCTGTGTGTTGTCAAAATTCTGCGGAGCAGATCTCATTCCGAACATTTTTCCTGCGAGAAAAACTGCGTCTGCACCGAATTTCAGCGCTGAATCAAGGCACTCCGGATCGCCTGCCGGCGACAAAATTTCAGGTTTCTTTATCATTGTATATACTCCAGATTTGCTTCGTGCTCATAGATTGTGGAAGCGTAATATGCGTTTCCGTCCTTATCATGGCAGAAATAGTAGTAATTTGTATCGTTAGGATTAATCGCCGCAAGAATTGCGTCCATTCCGGGGTTGCAGATAGGTCCTGCGGGAAGTCCTGTCTTGTTGTAGGTGTCGTACTTGCTGGTGTAATTCTTGCCCTCGCTTGCAGGAACATCAAGAGCACTTCTGTAGGGATAGAATTTTGTTGAATCAAGACCTAGGTTTGAAACACCCATATCAGCATCGGCAGTCAGTCTGTTATGCAGAATTGAAGATACGTTATACATATCGTCAACATTTGCAGCCTCTGCCTGAATAATTGAGGCTATTGTCATAATCTCGTCAAGTGAATATTCGCTGTTGCTGTCTTCAAGAAGCTTGTTAATGGTCATAAGCTTGTCATAACCGCTTACGTCCTGCTTTTCACTCAGTTTTGCCTCGTAGTTGTTGAGGAACTTATAAATAGTGCTCTCAGCGTCCTCGTTCTTATAGAACTCGTAAGTATCGGGATAGAGATAACCCTCAAGCTTATAATAACGGTCTTTAGCATTTTTAATGTCTTTGAGGAAGCTGAAATCATCATCAAAATTATTGGAAGCGCATAGCTCAAGGAACTTGTCCGTATTGCTTAAAACGCCGTTTTCTTTCAGGGTATTTGCAATTTCAAGCACATTCTGTCCCTCGGTAATCATTACCTTTACGGTGTCGGTTCTGTTGTTTGAACTCAGCAGATAATTAATAATAGCCTCGTAGTCCATATTTTTGCTGATTTCATATGTACCCTGAGTAAAATCATCGGATGATTTTGTTATTGTGGCAAACATTTTAAAATATGACGGCTCGTTTATGATTCCGTTCTTTTCAAGGGTAGCTGCAACGTCGTCAAGCGTTGGATTTTCGGGAATTTCAATCTTCACCTTTGACGAATCTATGCGGTTAATTGCAAGCAAATCATTCATTCCGGTTATTAAAAATACCGACAGCATTGCGCCCACAATTACAACCGAAATAACCCAGAACCATCTGAAATAACGGCGGTTGTGTTTGTTTTTTGCTTTAAGCTCCTTTTTCTCGGCTTTCTTTTTCTTTTTTAGCGCATTCTTGGACTGACGGGCTATTTTGTCCTTTACGTCCTGTCCGCTGTATGAATTAAGCTCATCGGATTCGCTGTAGCCGTTTTCTCCCTCATCATCATAGTTGTCACGTATATTGAGGTGAAAATTGTCAGCCTTGCGGCGCCTTTGCTGTTCAAAATTGTCCTGTGTGAAATTATTATTATCAAGGCTCATATGTATCATTCCTTTTTGACACGTTGCGTGTATAATTAATAAATTTATCGGTTACGAGTATGTCGGTATTCTTGTCAAAAATGCCTTTAGGAAGCTCTTTTTCTATGCAGCGTGAATAGCAGATTCCGACGCTGATTCCGCCGAATTTTTCAAGAAATCTGTCGTAGTAGCCTTTGCCGAATCCGAGTCTGTAGCCCTGACAGTCAAAGCAAAGTCCGGGCACAAGGCACAAGCCGTCTGAAAAGCCGGTAACCTTTTCGCAAAGAGTTTCGTCAGGCTCCATAATTGAAAACGCTCCCTTTTTAAGGCAGTCGGTGGAAGATATATAGTAAAAGTCCATCAGTCCCGTCTTGTCTCTGCACTTAGGCACGGCAAGGCGTTTACCGTCTTTGAGAGCCGTTTCAATTATTTTTGAGGTATCCACCTCAATCGGCGTTGAAACAAACGCAAAAAGCGTTTTGCATTTTTTGTATTCATCAAGTGACAAAAACTGCATTGTAAGTTTTTTATCAAGTTCCTCTTTTACGTCTTTGGGGCAGTTTACACGAAGTCGCTTGTAGACGGCACGCAGTTCATTTTTGCGCTGTCTTATATTTTTGGTCAAAGGCATTGCATAGCCTCAATCACGCTGTCGGCTGTTTCCTTTGACAAAGCTGAGCTTACGATAGCATGACCGAATTCCACTGCACAGCCCGCACCCTTTGCGGTGATTACTTTTCCGTCTGTTTCAGTGTGAGAGGCGGTGTACTGAGCGCCCTCAAGCTCTGTTTCAAAGCCGGGGAAGCAGGTGGCCTTTCTGCCCTTTAACATTCCGAGATGACCGAGAATTGACGGTGCGGCACAGATAGCCGCAACAAGTTTATCGTTATCATAGCAGTATTTTACGGCATTAATTACGCATTCGGCTTTTTCAAGATTAAGCGTACCTGGCATTCCTCCGGGGAGCACAACACCCTCTATATTATCAAAATCAACTTTATCGGGCGTAATGTCTGATTTAACAGTTACCTTGTGTGAGCCTGTAACCATCTCGCCTGTTACGCCGACGGTGAGAACTTCAAGCTTTGCACGGCGCATTACGTCAAGCGTTGCCAGCGCCTCGGTTTCTTCAAATCCGTCTGCAAGAAAAACATAGAACATATCGCATTTCCTTTCAACTGAGAGTTATCCCGATATAGGTATTTTCGGGAATTTTTTCATTATTGTCAAGGGATTTTATCATCCCGTATTTTTCGATTAAAGAATTTTCATACAACTCATCGTCCGATTTGCCCGTAAAGACAAATTGCTTTGCAGTTGTTTTTTTAAGGATTTTTTCTGCCAGTCGTGAGAAGTCGGTATAAAGTGAGTAAAACACTTCTGCCGTACTGTTTTCCTCCTCAAAAATGGCAAAACAATTGTCTGATTTTACGGTTTTGCAATCGTAAAGAGAATAATAATCTGATGCAAAAGAGATGAAATTATTATTCTGAAAAAGAAAATTATCTTTTAAACACAGTCTTTGCAGTTCCTCATAATTATATGAATTTACAAGCGGCAAATTGCTTTGATTATTCTGAGCAATTCGCTTTAGTTCTTCTCTTGTAAAAACTTTTTTTCGGGCAGTACAAAGAGGTTGATAGCCAAGGCGTTCGTAATATGAGTAAAGCTTTTCGCTTGCAGGAAAAAGCAATGAATAAGCATCGCCGTTTTTATGAGAATCCTCCAGAGCGTATTCTATCAGTCTGCTCATTATTCCGAGGTGTCTGTACTCACCTTGCGTTGCGGCAGAGCAAAGATAGTGAGCTTTTTTGCCGTTAAGCGTTGAGCGGACAAGAAACAGCATTGCAACAGGTTTATGCTCAACTCTTGCGGTATATATTGACGTAAAGTCCATACAGCGCTCAAAGAACAAATCGACCGCTTGACTTTTTTCTTCAAAGCAGTCAAGCCATAGCTTTTTTAAAAGCGGAATGTGCCCAAAATTATTCTTCTCAAAATTAAGTTTCATCTTTTATTCTTGCATTGTAGCGGTCAAGTATAATAACCGGATTGTAGGAAAGCTTTGATTTTCTCAGGCCTTCAAGACCCATATCCTCTTCCCTGTTTATATACTTATATTTTGTAAGAGTTTTTGCAAACTCGTTGTTGATTACCGAATAAACTCCGTCGTATTCACGCAGAGCCTTTTCAAAATTTATGTCGTAAACATTCGGAGAAATTTCACTGCCGAGAGTCATTGCAACAGGCTTGTTGTCAACATAAAGCACTGCTCCCTGCATATTGAAATCATCTAAATTTTCAAGTCCTTCACAAATTGCTTTTACCTCATCGTTATCCTCAGAGGGGATTCCGTTTTCGGCGTACCAGCCGAGCACAACCTTTAAGGCATCAGACTTGTTACTATCGTCTATCGTTTCAAAACGGGTGTTATCGTATGTTTTGTAAAACTTTGAAATATGATTTCGCTTTGCGTGAAATCTTTTGCCCTGAAGCGTTACAAGCTCCTCGGTAAGGTAGATATAATCCTGATTTTCAGGTGAACGTTCAAAAGTAAATTTTGACGGGAAGATTGATTCGAGCATTGCTCGCTGCCCGTTTGTAAGCATTACAATAAACGGCTTTTTGTCTCTTTCGTATGCGTCTGCAAAAATCTCCTCAAGCGCACCCTTAATATTCTTTCCCGTTGGCATACAGTAACCCCAGATACTGCCGTCGTCGTTAAAATACGCCTTAATCAGCGTATCGTCGTAAACTGTAAAATTTATATTATACTCGTCCCGCCAGAGGTAAGCGTTGAGCAGATTAAGGTCACAGCCAAAGGCTGTTGAGTAATCGTAATATTTTTTATATTCTTGAATCTGTGATTTTTCAATCAACTTAAAGTTCAGCATAAAATATCTGATACCGCCTTGTCGATTTCTTCCGAAATTTTTTCAATGCTTTTAATTTCACCGTTTTCGCAACAGTTTATTATGCGCCACGAGCATTTTTCAGCCGCATAGAGCGCACTTCTTCTGCATTCAAGCAGGTATTTGAGATTTTTTTCGTGAATGTCCTTTTTCGAAACGTCGCCGCCGTAACGTTTTTCCATAAGTTTCTGAGAAACCTGCGGCTCAACATCGAGATAAATTACAACGTCGGGTTTGGGGATTCCGAGCTTTTCATATTCAAAATCGCTCTGCCACTCGATAAAGGAGTCACGCTCGCTGTCATCAAGCTTTGACATCTGATAGATTATGTTTGAAGTAGCGTATCTGTCGCTTAAAATACAGCATCCCTGCTCGTAATCTTTTTTCCAGTGCTGTAGGTAGCTTGCCGCCCTGTCAACAGCATAAAAAGCCGATGCGGTATAGGCATTTACGTCCTCGGGCTTGTCGCCGAAGTCACCGCCGAGATACATTTTTACAAGAGCAGAGCTTGGGCTTGCGTAATCGGGAAATTCAAGCTTTCTAACATTCAAGCCTTGCTTTTTTAACTTTTCGGCAAGAATCTCGGTCTGTGTAGCCTTTCCGCTGCCGTCAAGACCTTCAATAACAATTATTTTGCTTTTCATATTAACACCTTTTTATTTTCTGCCGTATTTTTCACGCATTTCCTTTTGCTTTCCGCAGCACATATTGCCCTCGGGACAAGGTCCGAAAAGGCAGGACGGACCGCAGTTTTTAAACAGATTAGGCGCAACCTCAAGACACTGCAAAAGCATCTGCTCTGCAACCTCACGGATTTCCCACTGCGCACGATTACAGCAACGGTGAGCAAAGAAGTTTTGCAGACTGCGTGCATTGAACGAGCAGACGATTTTAGTTGTTGATGCATTCGGAAGAATGAATCGGGCGTCCTCGTTTGCTTTTTTTATGAAAGAGGAACACTGCTTTTTGTTTTCTTTTCCGAACTTTTCAATGATTTCTTCGTCGCTGCCAATAATATCATTTCCGTATTCTTTGCAATAATCCTTGATATATCCTGCGGCAAGCGCATCACGGATTTCTTTATAGGCATCTGCCTGAAGTGAAATCACCTTATTATATGCGTTCAGCGCCTTTTCATTTTTGGCAATTTCGGGCGGAGTTACAAATTCAAACTTCGTTCCGTCAACATAGCGCTGTGACTGCTGACTGTAGGAAGCAATTCTGTGGCGCACAAGCTGGTGAGAGCAGGCTCTTGAAATACCCTCAATTCCAAAGGTGAATACTGCGTGCTCAGTAGGACTTGCGTGTCCGAGGTCGGACAGCATATTTATAAACGAAGCCGTTTTTTCTTCGGTAAGTCCTTCTCTTATATCTTCAATTCCCGACGGCGAATAGCAGAGCTTTGCCGCCATTGCAACGGTTTGCTCGGGATTCGGTGTATGCGTCAGAAGTGTAACCTTAATAGCCATTTTAATCCTCTTTTCAATATTAACGTACATATTACTGCACAATTATAATTATTATATCATTTTATCCTATGCTTTTCAACATTTATTTTTTGGATTCATAAAGACTCAGCCGAAACAAACTATCAATTGTAAAATCATAGCAAATGTGGTAAAATAAAAGTGAAAACGAGGCGGTACAATTGGACAAATTAAAAAAACTTGTGATACATAAAATAACTTCTGCGTGGCAGTACGTAAAGACATTTGTAAAATGGCTTTTCATTGCATCGGCAACGGGACTTATCGGCGGTGCGATAGGCTCGCTTTTCAGCATTTGCATTAAATATGCAAACAGTCTTGAAAGCAGTCTGTGGTATCTTATTTTTCTGCTCCCTTTGGGCGGTGTTCTGATTGTATTTATGTATAAGCTGTGCAGAATTGAAAACGACCCCGGAACAAACTGCGTTCTGGAGTCGATTCGGAGCAAAAACCACGTTCCGTTTGTCATTGCTCCTCTGATATTTTTAAGCACGATTATCACCCATCTTCTCGGCGGTTCGGCAGGCAGAGAAGGTGCAGCACTTCAACTTGGCGGAAGTCTGGGAACTATTGTCGGCAGAATTTTACATCTTGAAGAAAGCGACATTCACGTTGCTGTTATGTGCGGAATGAGCGGACTTTTTTCGTCGCTTTTCTGCACACCCATTACTGCCGCTTTCTTTGCGCTGGAAGTAATCAGCGTCGGCGTTGCGTACTACTCTGCTCTTGTTCCCTGTTTTACCTCGGCGGTAATTGCGTACTTCGTTTCAATCCACCTCGGTGTAAGTCCATTACACTTTGACATAAGCAAGTCGGTTCCGAATCTCGACTTTCTTTCACTTGTTCAGGTTATCGGACTTGCCGCTGCCTGTGCTGTTGTAAGCATTGCTTTTTGCGTTGCTATGAGGCAGACTCAGAAATGGGCAAAAAAACTGATAAAAAACGAATACCTGCGAATTATCGTCGGCGGTGTGATTATCATTGCGCTGACATTTGCGGTAGGATGTCGTGATTACAACGGCGCAGGTACGAGCATAATTGCAAATGCAATCGGAGGAAATGCAAAACCCGAGGCGTTTATTCTGAAAATAGTCTTCACTGCCGTTACAATCGGCTGCGGCTACAAGGGCGGTGAGATTGTGCCTACGCTGTTTATCGGTTCAACCTTCGGCTGTGTTTTCGGCAGTCTGCTCGGACTTGACCCGTCGTTCGGTGCGGCTGTAGGCTTGATTTGTCTGTTCTGCGGTGTTATCAACTGTCCGATTGCTTCCATTCTGTTAAGTGTTGAGGTTTTCGGCGCACAAGGACTCATATTCTTCGGAATTGCAAGTGCGGTAAGCTATATGCTGAGCGGATATTACGGATTGTATAGCAGTCAGAAAATTCTTTATTCGAAATTAAAGGCTGAATATATTAACATAAATGCCAAATAGGCAGAATGCTTTTGAAAGCAAAGAAAATGCCCTGTACGCAGATTACGTACAGGGCATTAAGTTGTCAACAGGTTATAAAAAATACGTCACATCTGACGCGAGCATTAAACCTAAAATAAGAATGCCTCGATACGCGATTTGCGTGTTGAGGTACTCGGCAGCGTGACGCCGCTCACAATTTTCATTATCAATGCAACTGCTTTATCAGAAAGTTAAACGTAAAAAAGAGACGTCAGCTTTTACTGACGTCTCAATTGGTCGGGATGACAAGACTTGAACTTGCGACTCCACGCCCCCCAGACGTGTGCGCTACCAAACTGCGCTACATCCCGATGCAACA
>CACXFS010000002.1 GCA_902766885.1 uncultured Ruminococcus sp.
ATGTGAATTCTGCGGTAAGGATGTAAAGTTCGGCATCAAGGTATCTCACTCTCACAGACGTTCCAACAGAACATGGAAGCCCAACGTACAGCGTGTTAAGGCTATTGTTGACGGTTCTCCGAAGCGTGTATATGCTTGCACCCGTTGCTTACGTTCAGGTAAGGTTACCAGAGCTAACTAATTACTGATTACTAAATGAAAACCGCTCCACTTGTGTGGGGCGGTATTTTTTGTGCGTATGTGCTTATGTTTTATTTACTCCGTAATTTCAATCTGATTGTTTTCAAAACCCAGTACACAGCTTTCGTAATACCCGTCTCCTGTTACCCTCGGACCGCTTATTACGCTAAAGCCGTCAGATTTTAATTGCGCAGTGAGATTATCAACTTTTTCTCTGTTCCCAACGCTGAAAGCAAGGTGTGAATAACCTGTTTTAATCAAAGCTTTATTATCTTCTTCAACATTCGGCTTTGACATTATTTCAAGTCTTGCACCGCCGTCAAAAGAAAGAAAATACGACTGAAAGCCTGTTTTTATGTTATTGTATTTCTCATTTGATTTGGCGTTGAAGTATTTTTCAAAAAATTCTTTTGCACCCTCAAGGTCATTTACATACATTGCAATATGTTCAATTTTTATATTCGGCATAAGTATCCTCTAAATATATTAATAATTTATGCAGTAAATTATAATATATCGTGAACTTCAAGTCAACGCTTTCATAGATATAATGCAGGATTAATTGACAGGACTGTTCTCTTTACGCCATTTCGATTCCCAGTACGCTTTGCCAAAAAAATATAAAAGATAAATATTACAAGGTAATGGTTTACATTAAACTCAGACTAATTTATTCATTTTTTGAATAATAATATTTTTCACAAAGTCCATATAATGGTGCGAATTTAGTATATTTTTTCATATTCTCTTCAGCTTGTTTCTTAATTTTTCTTTCTTCATCATTCAACTTTGAATAACTTGAATAAAGTATTTTATCATCATAATTATAAGCACTTATTTCCATATCAAATAATTCTTCTAATAAATCAATCATTTCTGATTCTGTCATATCTAGAACAATGTAACAAGGAAAATAATCGATAAATCCTAAATAATATAAATTTACATCACCATCACAAAAAGTCACATTAACATTTGGTCTTAATTCTATCAATAGTTCCTTATATTTTTCAGCATTATCTTTATCAATCGGAATTTTTATCATTTAAATACACCTAAACTTCAATTTTCATTTTATCATTTTACAGATAATGTTATTTATTTAAGGCAGATTATTTATGGCTACACAAAGTTTAATTTTTAAATACATACGCCCTTTCGATTCCCAGTCCGCTATTATTTTTTGGAGCGGATGATGTATGTTCATCTTTAGTAAACTTCTTCTCGTTTGTTGGGTTCACGTTTTTTGGATAGCTTCCTTCTGCGCTACGGGCTAAAAACAGTCCACAGGACTGTTTTCTTTACGCCCTTTCGATTCCCAGTCCACTTTGCCAAATAAAAAAGACGTCCCTTAGGACGTCTTTTTTATTTGGAGCGGATGATGGGAATCGAACCCACACGATCAGCTTGGAAGGCTGAAGTTCTACCACTAAACTACATCCGCTTATCTGCAACGGAAATAATTATATCACTATTCCGTTGCATTGTCAAGAGTTAAATTGATTGCAGAATAATTTTTTCTCCGTCAGAGGTTACATTCATTGCTGTTATGCTGTCATTGCCTGATTCAATCATAGCAGAAGCAATTTTTTCCTCTACCTCACGTCTGATTGTATTTCTCAAATCTCTGGCGCCGCTTTTGCCCGAACAGGATTTTTCGGCAAGATACTCGCAAGCCTTATCATCAAAAGTAAACTTGATGTGCTTTTCTTCAAGTGTAGGCACATATTCGGAAAGCATAAGATTTGCAATCTTTACAAAGTTGTCCTTTGTGAGTGTATTGAACACGATTACCTCGTCAACACGTGCGATAAATTCGGGGCGTAAAAACTCGGAAAGTGCTTTCATTACTCTTTCCTTTGACGCATCTTCCTGCGTTTTACCGAAGCCGAGTGCGCTGTCGTTGCTCGTTGAGCCTGCATTTGAGGTCATTACAATAACTGTATTTTCAAAATTAACTGCTCTGCCGTGTGCGTCTGTTACCTTGCCCTCGTCAAGAATCTGGAGCAGAATATTGAGCACATCAGGATGAGCCTTTTCAATTTCGTCAAACAAAAGCACCGAATACGGACGGCGGCGAACCTTTTCAGTTACCTGTCCTGCTTCGTCATAGCCCACATATCCGGGCGGTGAACCGATAATCTTTGACACAGAATGTTTCTCCATAAATTCGGACATATCAAGCCTTATCAGAGTTTCGGGAGTATCAAAAAGCTGCTGGCTAAGCACCTTTACAAGCTCCGTTTTACCAACACCGGTAGGTCCTACAAATATGAATGATGCAGGTCTGCGCCTTGGTGAAATCTGACAGCGACTGCGCTTGATTGCCGACGCAAGCACCTCAACAGCTTCGTCCTGTCCGATGATTTTCTTTTTGAGTTCATCTTCAAGGTCGGCAAGCTTTGAAAGCTCGTTTTCCCTGATTCTTGACGCAGGAATACCCGTCCATAGCTCGATTACCTTGGCGATATCTTCCTCGGTTACTTTTGCTGTAAGGCTTTCGGGGTCAATCTTTGAAAGCTCAGAGTCGATTTTTGCAAGGCTTGTATTCACCTCTGCAAGCGCCTCGTAGTCAACATCTTCGGCTGTTGAGATTTCTTCTTTCTTAAGCGAAAGCTTTGACTTTTCTTCATTAAGCTTATCGTAATGCTCCATTGTTTTGTTGCGGAGTGCAGCGCAGGCACAGCTTTCATCGAGTAAGTCGATTGCCTTATCGGGCAAAAATCTGTCCGTAATATAACGTTCGGAAAGAATAACCGTCTTGCGAACCACGTCATCATCAACGATTACTCTGTGGTGCTGTTCATAGTAGCTCTTAACACCAGCAATTACATCAATTGTCTGTGCAATTGTAGGCTCGCCTACCTTAACGGGCTGAAATCTTCTTTCAAGAGCCGAGTCTTTTTCAATGTATTTTCTGTATTCATTAAAGGTTGTTGCACCGATTACCTGAACCTCGCCCCTTGAAAGAGCAGGCTTTAAGATATTTGCGGCATTCATTGTACCCTCGTTGTCGCCTGTTCCGACAAGGCTGTGCACCTCGTCGATAAATAGGATAACGTTACCGCTTTCCTTGATTTCGGAAACAAGTCCCTTGATGCGGCTCTCAAACTGACCTCTGAATTGAGTACCTGCTACAAGCGAAGTGAGGTCAAGGAGCTGAATTTCTTTATTTTTAAGTCTTTGCGGAACATTGCCGGAGGCAATTCTGAGTGCAAGTCCCTCTGCTATTGCTGTTTTACCTACGCCGGGCTCACCGATAAGGCAGGGATTGTTCTTTGTACGGCGTGACAGAATCTGAATCACACGCTCAATTTCAGTGTCACGTCCGATAATTCTGTCAATTTTGCCCTCTCTTGCCTTGCGTGTCAAATCCTCGCAATAGAGGCTGATATGCTTTCTCTTTTTCTCTTTTTTATCCTTTTTATTCGGCTTTGTGCCGTTATTAGATGAATTGGCGTTATTCTGTCCGCCGAACATATTGTTGAAAAATGCAGGAAATGCAGGTGCACCGTGGGAAAAATCATCGTCGTCACTTCCGCCGTTTTCCTCATCAAACCGGTCCATCTGTTCTGCAAGATTGTCAGCGCCGAGCTGTTCCATAAGCTGGGAAATGTCGCCGTTTTCGCCCATATTCTGCATAAGGCTGTTCATCTGGTCCTGAACATTTTCCAAATCTTCGTCGGAAATTCCCATTTTGCTGATTAAATCCTCAACCGGTTTTATGCCAAGCTCCTTTGCACAGGTAAGGCAATAGCCTACTGTAGGAGCGTCTTTTGAATTAGTATTTGAAACGAAAACAACTGCCTGTCGTTTTCCACATCTGCTGCAAAGCATAGTATTCTCCTTATATGTAAAAATTTTGGATAGCTTTAATTCAGTAGTATAAATATTATGTACTGCCTGCAATATGCAAAGGCAGAATAAATATTTAATTAGTATACATTATATATGTTTATGATGTAAAATTCAATGGTAATTTGTCAAATTATTCACTTTCTTCATTTTCTTTTAATTTTTCCTTGCTGTTATGCTCTTTTATCAGCTGAAAATATATTTTTCCGTACTGATAGAGTGCAAAAAGCATTGTTACAGCCGTTACTGACAAGAGCGAAACGTCAAGTGCAAAATTTTCAAACCCGAAAGCGGCTTTAAGAAAAATTATTGTAAAGACCGACAGGTAAAATACTACAGTTCCGACCTTTCCGTACCACTTTGCCGCAGGAGGAGTTATACCCTTATTTATCAAATCCATTCCGCCAAGGAGCATTAAAACGTCTTTTAAAAGAAGTACGACGAGCACGGGAAGAACAATAGGAACGTAAATTACCATACAGATTACAACAGCTAAAAGCGTGAATTTATCTGCAATCGGGTCAAGGATTTTTCCCAGAGAAGTCACCTGATTGAACTTACGAGCAATCATTCCGTCAAAGCAGTCGGTAAGTCCGGAAACGCCTATGCAGATAACGGCAGGAATATAATTCTCTTTTAGAAAATAATAAACAAAAGGAAGAATAAGAATTATTCTGATGTAAGTCAGAATATTCGGGATTGTTATTAAATCTTTCGGTTTAAAACTCCACTTTTCATTGTTATCCATAAAATCACCCAATAAAAATTCTAAACAATTCTAAATATACCCTATATGCTCAAAGAAAAGAATTTGAAAATTACTCCGCTGAAAAGCTCACTGTTAAGCAAATCGGGATTTGAAAATCCCGCTACAATAGCAAAAATGTTTACTGCAACAAAGATAATAAGCAAACCCTCAGCCAGACCGAAAATTCCTCCGAGAAGTTGATTAATCTGCTTGATTACGGGAATGTTGAACACCTTTGCGATAAGTTTAACAAGTTTTTTGACTATGATTAAAATAATTATAAAAAGTACAACTAAGAGAATCATTCCAAAAACAGAGGTCACAACGGGAGCTAACACGTTTTCGACCGCCTGACTTGTCGAGGATGAAAAATCAGAAGAAAGTGCAAGTTGATTCTGATATTCACTTAAGCTCATTCCGAAAATGCCAATGATAAACGAAAGTATTCCGTTTATCCACTGAGGAACAGCTTCAAGGCAGTTGCTGATTGCATAACCGATTCCGTTTTGTTCAATTATCTGTTGAATGTTTGTAACTATCGTCTGTTTAAGAAACGAGTCATAGATAAGCTGTGACAGAAATGAAGAAAGATAATAAGCAGATATTGCCGTTACAACGAGTCCGGCAAGGTTAAGCAGTGTTTTTGCCAAACCTCGCTTTACACCGATTATCGTAAACAATACAATTACCGCTACAATTATTATATCCGTTATCATAGATTACTCCAAAATTAATTTGCCGTATCTTTTGTTGAGGTTTTTGACAAGTCGAAAAATCTCACCTGATTTACGCTTAAAACATAGGCTGTGTTGTCGGAGGTAAGAATAAGCCTTTTTGAGCCTGTACCTGTGTCGCAGGAATAAAGCTGAGTGCCTTCACTGTTAAGGCCGTATGCTGTATTGCCGTCAAGAATAGCAACGGTGCCTTTATAAAGTGAAATTGACTCTGCACCGTAATCGGTGTCAATTGAGCTTGTCTTTTCTCCGTTATCGTTGTAAATTTCAATTGCACAGCTTCTTCCGTCACCGCTTTTTGAAAGTGCAAGGGCAAAAGAATTTGTGTCGGGATTGAAACAGTAATTTGCAAGGGTTTTACTGTCGTATTCTACAGTAACGTAATTTTCCTCTCCCCTTTTGATAACATACGAGGAGGACTGTCCGACAAGCACTATTCTGTTGTCGTTAAGATAATCACTGTCAACTATTGTATCACCGTTTATACTGTACTGAGAAACAGGCTCTTCCTTTGTAAAATCAAGCACGTAGACACCTGTTTTAACTGCGCCGTTGTCGCTTGTAATTCCGCAGGCAACACATCCGCTTCCGTCGCTGTTAAGTGAAATTGAATTTATGTAATATTCGGAGAAGGAATACTTGTAGATTCTGTTGTTATTGCTGTTAAAAACATAAAGAACCGACAGGTAGCCGCTGCCCTCGGTAACAATACCGTAGACTCCGTTGGAAGAAATATCGGCAGTATAAATCGCTCCCTCGGCTTCGCCTGAGTAGAGCATACCGTCAAAGTCCTGAATCTGGTAGCCGGTTGTGCCTATGCCGTATGTTAAGAATCTGTTGCCCGAGGACTTCATAACAGGCTTTGAATAACGAAGCTGAACGTTTGCAACCTCGCTTCCCGTTGAGTTAAGGGTAACAAACGAGGTATCGGACGCATACGCTACATGTCCCTGATTAACAGCAAAGTTGCCGGATTTAACCTCGGTACCTATAAGGTTTACGGGATAGCCGTTGCCTGCGTTGCCGAGCACGTCATACGTCCACCAGTTTGAGATATTATCCCATGTGAGATTGTCACGGTTGGCAAAGGCAAAAACAATAAGTCCGGCCGCAAGCGCAATACACACACCGATAAGGATTTTTTTGACCGCTTCGGGAGATATGTCGGTTTTTTCCTGCTCGTAATCATCAAGCGGCATATCCTCATAGCTGATTACATCACGTTCAGAGGTTTTGCGCTCGGCATAATGTCCTTTGAATTTTTTAAACACCCATTTCCACTCCCTTGAAAGGATATACACAATACATCAATAATTTACTTTATTCAGATACAAGCCGCAAGCCTGTGCTGTGGGGCCTGCAAATTTCCTGTCTTTTTTTTCGATAATTTTTGCAATACCGTCAGCAGGTATCTTTCCCTGCTGAATTCTGAGCAGAGTACCTACCATTATTCTTACCATATTATAAAGAAAGCCGTCCGCTTCAACCTTCATTGTGACAAGTTCGCCGTCACGTGTTACGGAAAAGCTCTTTACATTTCTTGTCATATCGCCCTTTTCACGGTTGTCAAGCGTACAGAATGAGGTAAAGTCGTGACTTCCGACATACGCCTGAGAAGCCTTGTTAAGCATTTCGTCATCAATTTTATATCTGTAGTGAAGCGCATAGCCGTCAAGAAACGGATTGCGCACCTCGCTGTTCCAGATTTTGTAAATATACTCCTTGCTTACGCAACTGTAACGTGCGTGAAAATCAAGAGGAACTTCCTTGCAGTCAAGCACTGCAACTGTTTTCGGAAGCCAGCGGTTAAGCGCCGCTTTTAAGCGTTCGGGCTTAATCGGGTGAGAAGTTTTAAGGCTTATGCAGTACATATTTGCGTGAACGCCGCTGTCGGTGCGGCTGCAGCCCTTTACGTCAAAGTCGCTGCCGATAATCTTTTCAAGCGAGTTCTGAAAAACCTCTTGAACGGTAAGCGCATTCTGCTGAATCTGCCAGCCGTGAAAGCTTTTTCCGTCATATGAAATTGTAACAAGCAGATTTATTAAATCACCGCAGGGATAAATATGTTGCATAATATCACTCCGCATATTAATGCTGCAAGCGCAATAAACGAAAAAGCATCACGCTTTGACATATGAATTGACTTCATTTTTGTTCGTCCGTCGCCTCCACGGTAACAGCGGCACTCCATAGCTGTTGCTATTTCGTAGGCTCGTCTGAATGCGGAAACGAACAGTGGTATTAAAACAGGCATTAACGCCTTTACTCTTTTGATTATGTTTCCCGAATCCATATCGGCTCCCCTTGCCTTCTGCGCCGACATAATCTTGTCGGTTTCTTCAAGAAGGGTAGGTACAAAACGAAGTGCAAGCGACATCATCATTGCAATTTCGTGAACGGGAAAGTGGATTTTATTGAGCGGCTTCATAAGCCTCTCTATAGCGTCGGTAAGCTCTGTGGGCGAGGTTGTAAACGTAAGGCATGAGCTTGCAAGGATAAGACATATAATTCTTACCGTAACAAAAACCGCCCTGTTGATTCCGTTTACGGTAACCTTGATAATTCCCCATTGCCAGATAGGGTCGCCCGTTCCGTAAAAAAGGTTTAAAACCGACGTTATTACTAAGATAAATATGATTACTTTAAGGCTTTTGAAATAGAATTTTGCCGGTACACCGCTTGATAAAATCATCAGAACGGTGAACAGTGTAACAAGTAAAAGTGAAAAGTAATTGAAAGTGCAGAAAATAATTACAAGAAATCCTATAAGCAAAAGGATTTTTGCACGTGGGTCAAGCTTGTGAATCAGGCTTTTGCCCGGAAAATACTGGCCGAAGGCTACATCTCTTACCATATTTTTCCCTCCTTTTTCAAAAGTGAGGAAAGAGCGGAGAATGCTTCGTCAACGGTTAATATTCCGTCGGGTACATCGTAGCCTTTTTCCTTTAACTCGAGCATAATTTTTGTAATCTGCGGAACTCTGAGTCCGATTTTTTCAAGCTCACGTCCGTGTGAAAACACCTCTCTTGTTTTGTCGAACATTACAAGGTGGGATTCGTTCATAACTATTATTCTGTCGGCTACCCTTGCGATATCCTCCATACTGTGAGAAACAAGCAAGACCGTATTTTTGCGTTTTTTGTGGTACTGCACAATCTGCGACAATAGCACGTCACGTCCCATAGGGTCAAGACCTGCTGTCGGCTCGTCAAGCACAAGCACCTCGGGATCCATTGCGATTACGCCGGCAATTGCGGCACGTCGCTTTTCACCGCCCGACAAATCAAACGGTGATTTTTGAAGAAGTTCGGGTTTTAAATCGGTAAACTCAGCCGCCTTTCTTACAGCCATATCAATTTCCTGCTCCGATTTGCCCATATTTGTAGGACCGAAAGCAATATCCTTGTAAACGGTTTCTTCAAAAAGCTGATATTCGGGGTACTGAAACACCATTCCGACCTTGAAACGCACCTTGCGTATCTCCTTGGGATTCTGCCAGATATCCTCGCCGTCAAGAAGAACCTGTCCCTCAGTCGGCTGGATAAGTCCGTTTAGCATCTGGACAAGCGTTGACTTGCCCGAGCCTGTGTGACCGATTATGCCAACAAACTCGCCTTTTTCAATTGAGAGGCTTACGTTATCGACTGCTCGCTTTTCAAACGGAGTTTTCTGTCCGTAGACAAAGCTTAAATTTTTCAGCTCAAGTACACTGCTCATTTCAGCACCTCCTCAAGCATTTTTACACACGCCTCGGTATCAAGCGGCATTTTATCTATTTTTACTCCGCAGCCACGCAGCTTGTTTGCAAGCTCGGTTGATTGCGGAACGTCAAGTCTGTGTCTTTTTAATAGCTCTACTTGGGAGAATACTTTATCGGGAGTTCCCTGAGTGAGAATTTTTCCGCTGTCCATTACCACCACTCTGTCGGCAAGTACAGCCTCGTCCATATAGTGGGTGATGAGCACAACGGTTATGTTCTTCTCTTTGTTAAGCTTAAGAAGTGTTGAAAGAACCTCGTCACGTCCGTTCGGGTCGAGCATTGCAGTCGGCTCGTCAAGCACAATACATTCGGGCAGCATTGCAAGGATTCCCGCAATTGCAACTCTCTGTTTCTGACCGCCCGAAAGCTTGTACGGTGCGTGTTCTCTGTATTCGTACATACCGACAGCTTTTAGAGCGTAATCAACACGCTCTCTGATTTCCTGCGGAGGTATTCCGAGGTTTTCGGGACCGAAAGCAACGTCCTCCTCGACAATGCTTGCAACAAGCTGATTGTCGGGATTCTGGAGCACAAGACCTACCTTTTTTCTTATATCATAGGTTTTTTCTTCGTCTGAGGTGTCGTCGCCGTCAATCAGAACTCTGCCGCTATCGGGCAAAAGCATTGCGTTGAGGTGCTTTGCAATTGTGGATTTGCCGCAGCCGTTGTGACCGAGCAGAGCGACAAATTCACCCTTTTGTATGTCGAGTGAAACGCCGTCAACGGCATTTTTTACACTCTTTACATTTTCGTCGTCAGTATAAGAAAAAACTACATTCTCAAGCGAGATAAAATTCATTAACTACTTCTCCCAGATTGCAGTCGAGCCGCACGGCAGAATGAGCCCCGTGTCGGTGACGTTAAGACCAATTTCGTTGCTTGACACACTGCCGCCAAAGTCCTTTTTGAGCATTATGCCGAGCAGATATTCCATTACTGCGGGTGAAAGTCCCGTTGTGTATGAATTGAGTATAAAGAAAACAGGATTGTCGGACAAGACCTGTTTGCACAGAAAAACAAGCGAAAAGAGCTGTTCTTCAAGTTTCCAGACCTCACCGCCCGGACCTCTGCCGTAGGACGGAGGGTCCATTATTATGCCGTCGTATTTGTTGCCGCGTCTGATTTCACGCTGAACAAACTTTACGCAGTCATCAACAAGCCACCTAACGGGCTTGTCGGCAAGACCGCTTGACTGTGCATTTTCCTTTGCCCACTGCACCATACCTTTTGACGCGTCAACATGGCAAACGCTTGCGCCTGCGTTTAAACACGCAAGCGTTGCACAGCCTGTATAACCGAAAAGGTTGAGCACCTTGAGCGGTCTGTTTTCGTTTCTGATTTTCTCTGCGGCAAAATCCCAGTTTACCGCCTGTTCGGGGAATACTCCCGTATGCTTAAAGCCCATAGGCTTTATATTGAAAACAAGCTTATCGTAGTTTATCGTCCAGCGGTCGGGAACTTTTTTGTACTGTTCCCAGTATCCGCCGCCCTTGTTACTGCGGTGATACCTTGCGTGAGCCGAGTGCCAGAGGGGATTTTCCTTTTTCGTCGACCAGATAATCTGAGGGTCGGGACGAATCAGAATTATATCGCCCCAGCGTTCAAGACGTTCACCGTCAGAGGTATCAATAAACTCGTAATCCTTCCAGTTTTCCGATAATCGCATTATGATAATCTTTCCCTTACAACCTGTGCAGACTCCTCTGCAAGGCTCTGAATTTCCTCGAGGTTTTCACCCTCGAGCATTACTCTTACAAGCGGCTCTGTTCCCGAAACACGGACTAAAATTCTTCCCCTGTCGCCGAGAATTTCGGTAACACGCTTGATTTCAGCTTTTACTTCTTTATCTGTATAGAAAGCAAGCTTGCCTTCTGCGCTGACCTTTACGTTGATAAGCACCTGAGGCATACGCTCCATAACCTTTGCAAGTGCGCTTAATTTTTCGCCTGTGCGCTTCATTATGCTTAAAATCATTGCACCTGAAAGCTCGCCGTCGCCTGTTGTTGCATAGTCAAGGAAAATAATGTGTCCGCTCTGCTCACCGCCGATGTTGTAGCCCTCACGCAGCATTGCTTCGAGAACATAACGGTCGCCTACCTTTGTTGAAACGAAGGTCATTCCGTTTGCTTCGCAGAACTTGTTGAAGCCCATATTTGTCATAACAGTGCCGACAACGGCGTTTTTCTTGAGCACTCCTCTGTCTTTCATATCCTTTGCGCAGATTGCAATTAAGTAGTCGCCGTCAACGAGATTGCCGTTTTCGTCAACTGCAAGGCATCTGTCGGCGTCGCCGTCAAATGCAAGACCGCAGCAGAGCTTATGCTCACGGACGTAGTTCTGTAATCTGTTGATGTGAGTTGAACCGCAGTCCTTGTTGATGTTGATTCCGTCGGGATTGTCGAACAACATATGCACCTTTGCGCCGAGCTTTGTAAAGAGCTTTTCGGCAGTGCGTGATGACGAGCCGTTTGAGCAGTCAAGGGCAATTTCCATACCCTCAAGGTCACATCCGATTGACTTTGCAACGTGGTCAACATAATCTTCAACAGCGTCATCCATTCTCGTAACCTTGCCGATGTTTTCGTCCTTTGCAAGAGCATAAGGAACGACGTTATCAAGCACAATTTCTTCGATTCTGTTTTCAAGGTCGTCGGGCAGTTTGCAGCCGTCAGAGCTGAAAATCTTGATTCCGTTGAATTCAAATGGGTTGTGTGAGGCTGAAATCATAATACCTGCGTCAGCGTTGTATTTGCCGACAAGGTATGCAACCGCAGGAGTAGGCACTACTCCTAAAAGCCCAACATTTGCGCCTACGGAACTAAGTCCTGCAATAAGCGCACCCTCGAGCATATCGCCCGAAAGACGTGTGTCCTTTCCGATTAAAATTGTGGGGTGCTCAACTTCGTCGCTGATAAGCACCATTGCGGCGGCTCTGCCGATATTCATTGCAAGTTCCGCAGTAAGCTCTGAATTTGCAACACCTCTTGCACCGTCAGTACCGAATAGTCTTCCCATAATTGTTTTCCTCCGTAATTTCAAATTTATAATAATTTTACTTAATTTTTATCAAATAAACTCGGCTGGGTGGGCATTGAATTTACAGTGCCCTTCGGGAAATCGTAGCCAAGATGTCTGCACGCTTCGGCGGTTATGCATCTACCTCTCGGAGTTCTGCTTAAAAAGCCGATTTGCAGCAGATACGGCTCGTAAACGTCTTCTATTGTAACTGCCTCCTCGCCGATTGCCGCTGCGAGCGTTTCAAGTCCTACCGGACCGCCGTTGTAGAACTTTATTATTGCCTCAAGCATTCTTCTGTCGTTCTGGTCAAGTCCGAGCTCATCAATTTCAAGCCTGTCAAGTGCTGTTCTTGCCGACTCAACAGTGATTACTCCGTCGGACATCACCTGTGCAAAGTCACGCACACGCTTTAGAAGTCTGTTTGCAATTCTCGGTGTTCCTCTTGAACGTGAGGCTATTTCAAGCGCACCGTCGTGCTCTATTTTTATTCCGAGTATATCTGCACTTCTCGTTACAATTCCGGCAAGCTCCTCGGGAGTGTAGAGTTCAAGCCTTAATACTACGCCGAAACGGTCACGCAGAGGCGCAGTAAGCTGACCTGCCCTTGTTGTTGCTCCGACAAGCGTAAACTTTGGAAGCGGCAGATGATATGACGCCGCCATCTGTCCCTTGCCCGTTATTATGTCGATTGCAAAGTCCTCCATTGACGGATAGAGAATTTCCTCTACCGCACGGCTCAGGCGGTGGATTTCGTCGATAAAAAGCACGTCGCCCTCGTTGAGATTCGTAAGCAAAGCCGCCAAATCGCCGGGCTTTTCTATTGCAGGGCCTGACGTTATTCGAACCGATACACCAAGCTCGTTTGCGATTATTCCCGCAAGCGTTGTTTTTCCGAGTCCCGGAGGACCGTAGAGCAGAACGTGGTCGAGCGTTTCTCCCCTGATTTTTGCCGCCTCAATGAACACCCTGAGGTTTTCCTTTGCCTTGTCCTGTCCTATATATTCATCAAGAGTTTTCGGCCTTAACGGATTCTCTCCGTCAACTGAATCCTCGGGGATTTCGGAAGTATCAAGTATTCTGTTTTCAAAGTCAAATTCTTCTGAAAATTCCATTTTACTCATTTTAATTTCTTCCCATCTGCTTTAATGTCAGAGCAATAAGCTGTTCAACAGGCAGTGAGCTGTCAAGCGTTGCAAGCACGGGTGATACGTCTGAGGGAGAATATCCGAGAACTCCAAGAGCTTCAATTGCTTTCGGAATATTGCCCGTAACGGCGTTTGCCGCTCCCGAAGCTACGGCTGACATTGAATCGTCAGTTGCTACCGCTTTTGCAAGCTTATCCTTTAATTCAAGCACAATTCGCTGTGCAATTTTCTTGCCGATTCCCTGCGCCCTTGTGATTGTTTTAATGTCGTCGGTTGCAATAGCCATTGCAACCTGTTCGGGGCTCAGCTCAGAAAGGACTGAAAGTCCTGCCTTTGGTCCTACTCCGCTTACGCTGATAAGCGTTTTAAAGGTGTCAAGCTCGGTTTTGGTGGCAAAGCCGAAAAGCTCAACGGCATCTTCTCTGACATTAAGATATGTATAGAGCATTACCTCTGTGCCCTGTTTAAGGGTTTTGAGTGTATTGATTGTTGTCTGACAGTTATATCCCACACCGCCGCACTCTACAACTGCGCTCGACGACGTTGTGTGAATTAACTTTCCTCTTACGGAATAAAGCATTTTTATATTCCTTTCCTGAACATTGCCTGACGCAAATCCGAGCCAGCCGCCTGTGCATGACAGATTGCAATTGCAAGGGCGTCGGCTGTATCGTCGGGTTTCGGCACTTCGTCAAGTTTTAAAAGTCTGCGCGTCATTTCCATTACCTGAGGTTTTTTCGCCTTGCCGTACCCCGTTACGGCTGTTTTGACCTGCAGCGGAGTGTACTCGAAAATCGGTATTTTCAGCTTTTGCGCCGCAAGGAGAGTCACTCCTCTCGCCTGTGCAACCTTGATTGCTGTTTTCTGGTTTGTCTGAAAATACAGTCTTTCAATTGCGAGTGCGTCGGGACGGCAACGGTTGAGTATTGCATACAGCTCATCGTAAATGTATTCAAGTCTTTGGTTAAAATCGGTATGAGCCTGAGTTTCAACAGAGCCGTAGCCGAGAGCCTTGTATGTATTTGACTTAAAGCTGATTGCTCCCCAGCCGACTATTGCATAGCCGGGGTCAATTCCGAATACTACCAAAATTCTACCTCCGAATTAAAAAGGGTAAACTAACGCAATTTTAATTATTATATCACAAATAAGGGAAATAAGCAATATTTATAATAAACTGCGTATAATTTTCTGTTTGGTATAAACTCTTGACACAAGAGGAAAATAATTGTATTATTTTTATTGTATATATTCTATCGGAAATGAGGTTACATTTATGGAAAATACAAAAAAGACTATGGACAAAATCGTTGCTTTGTGCAAAGGCAGAGGTTTTGTATATCCCGGTTCTGAAATCTACGGCGGTCTTGCAAACACTTGGGATTACGGTCCTCTTGGCGTTGCGCTTAAAAACAACATCAAGAACGCCTGGCTTAAAAAGTTCGTTCAGGAAAACAAGTACAACGTAGGTCTTGACTCTGCTATTCTTATGAATCCGCAGACTTGGGTTGCGTCCGGCCACCTCGGTGGATTTTCCGACCCGCTTATGGACTGTAAGGAATGTAAAACACGTCACCGTGCCGACAACCTTATTGAGGATTTTGACGGCACAAATGTTGCAGGCTGGACTAACGAGCAGATGATGGACTACATCAAGGAAAAGGCTATTCCCTGCCCTAACTGCGGCAAGCACAACTTTACCGACATCCGTCAGTTCAATCTTATGTTCAAGACTTTTCAGGGCGTTACCGAGGACAGCAAGAATGAAATTTATCTTCGTCCCGAAACTGCTCAAGGTATTTTCGTAAACTTCTCAAATATTCAGAGAACAAGCCGCAAGAAGATTCCGTTCGGCGTTGCACAGGTGGGCAAGAGTTTCCGTAACGAAATTACTCCCGGTAACTTCATCTTCCGTGTTCGTGAATTTGAGCAGATGGAGCTTGAATTCTTCTGCAAACCTGGCACTGACCTTGAATGGTTTGAGTACTGGAGAGCATTCTGCCGTGACTTCCTTTATTCTCTCAACATCAAGGAAGAAAATCTCCGTCTTCGTGACCATTCACCCGAGGAGCTTTGCTTCTATTCAAAGGCTACTACCGACTTTGAGTACCTCTTCCCGTTCGGCTGGGGCGAGCTATGGGGCGTTGCCGACAGAACTGACTACGACCTTACTCAGCACAGCAAAACAAGCGGCAAGGCACTTGAATACTTTGACCAGACAACTAACGAAAAGTACATTCCGTATGTTATTGAGCCGTCGCTCGGTGTTGAACGTCTTTTCCTCGCTCTTGTTGTTGAGGCTTATGACGAAGAAGTTATTGACGAAAAGGACACAAGAGTTGTTATGCATCTTCACCCCGCACTTGCACCGTTTAAGGCTGCTGTTCTTCCGCTGTCCAAGAAACTCAACGAAAAGGCTGAGGAAGTTTATGAGATGCTTACCAAAGACTTTATGGTTGACTACGACGACGCCGGATCAATCGGCAAGCGTTACAGACGACAGGACGAAATCGGCACACCGTTCTGTATTACTTATGACTTTGACTCAATTGAGGACGGTTGCGTAACTGTTCGTGACCGTGACACAATGCAGCAGGAAAGAGTTGCCATTGACAAGTTAAGCGAGTACATTGCCGAGAAGATTAAATTCTGATTGAAATAAACTTATATACTAACAAAGCTCCCGAACAACAGTCGGGAGCTTTATTTTATGTCAATTATTCTGAGAAATTAATTTAAAAATTCCTTTTGTGCACAAGGCAATAATTAATGATGCAACGCCTGAAAATAATACCACCATATATTCAAATCCACTGCTGAATTCAAACAGGAATCCGTAAAGTGCACTTCCGACAGGCTGGGCGCACATACAAACTGTCAAAATCACCGAATAAACCTTACCTATTAAATTCTTCGGAGTTTCTGTCTGAACAAATGACATCATCTGAATTGTGAAGATTGTTGAAAACACCATAATAATCATACAGCAGACAGTTATGACAATATAGTTTAATTCCGCAAAAGAAAATAGCATAAGTGAAATCCCCATAGGAAACACCGTCAGCGCACAAACAGCAAGCAGATTTCCCGCCTTCTGAATTTTAAGCTTTTTTCCTAAAAATCCGGCACAAACTCCTCCTGTCAGACCACCTACGGCAAGTGCACCCTGAGCAAAGCCGCAGAGCTGATTTGCCCATACCGAGTCAAAGTTAAGTACTTCGGTAACAAGATACGGCAGACCGACAATAATCATTGACGACATAAAAAGATTTATTGCACATACTATAAGCAATCCTTTTCCGATTATCGGTTTTTCTTTGTAGATAAATCGTATGCTCTCGGCAAAATCTTTCTTTACTATATTCAGAATACTGCCGCTTGACGCCTGCTTTTCAAATGGAATTTTGATGAAAATTTCCATAACCGCTGAAATTAAAAAGCATACAATACAAACGAAAAGTACGGGTTTGAGTCCGTAAACGCTGTAGAGTATACCGCCGAGAACGGGACCTAAAAGATTAGCCAAAGAGCTCACGGCATTGATAACGGAGTTTGCCGCCATATAGTTTTCTTCACTCACAAGGGCAGGTATGCTTGCCTGAACCGACGGCTGATAAGCTCCTGCAATACCGTACAAAAGCATAAGCGCAATCGTAAGCAAAATCACAATATTCATACTTTCCATAAGTAAGGAGAAAACTATGACAATTGCCGCAGTAAAAAAATCGAGTACAACCATAATATTCCGCTTGTTAACCCTGTCTGCAATAATTCCGCCTATTGGTGACAGCAGAATTGTTGGGATAAATGCGCAGGCTGTTACCGTTCCGTAGAGTGCAGATGAGCCTGTTATATTGAGCAGATATAGCGGCAAGGCAAATCTTATTGCGGCGTTGCCGAAAAGTGAAATTATCTGACCGACAATAACAAGTCTGAAATCCTTTGAAAAACGTCTTTGTTTCATATTAAATCCTCATTTCCTTTTTTCTCGCAGAGAATATTGCCAATATGCTTTCTCTCAAAAAACATTTCTTTATTTAGCATAACAACAATTACCGCCGCAATAGTAACAACAATTGTTTCTATGCATTTTGTCTGGGGAGTCATAGCGATTTTCTCCTGCATTGTGTTTACAAACAGGTGAAAAATTATACATGCAAGCATACTGCGGTTGTTCCTGACATACACCCAAGTAGTCAGAAATCCCATAGGAACAACGCTTATCAGAAAATTGAGCATATAGCCTATGCCTAATTCTTTTAACCCATAGTGATATGTTCCCTCAATCCAGAAAAGCGGCAAATGCCACAGCGACCATATACAGCCGAATATTATCGACTCGGTAAACCAAGTGAAATACGACGCTACAGAGTCCTCTCCGTAGCCTCTCCAGCCAAGCTCCTCTATCACAGAAGCAAGTAAAATCGTAAGCAGAGCCGACGTTCCGCCGATTGAAAAAGAAAAGTCCTCTGTAAAGGCAAACTGATCTGCTGACTGACCGAAAAGCAATGACAATAAAATTGAGCAGACAACTATAAGTGCAAAACTCAAAACTGCAATCAGAATATTGAGCGGCTTTATTCTGTAGAATCCGACAAGTTTTCGCTTTAAGTCATTTTTCAGTGCTTTGCTTTCCGATGTTGCAACAGTTACTATTGCAGTAACGGCAGGAGTGAAAAGTCCGAAAAGCATAAGAATCATAGAAATTCCGTTCTCGTCACCAAAACTGCTCAGTATTGCCGCTGAAATCCAGAACGACCACGTAACTGCAAAACAAATAAGATAAAATCTAATCGGTTTGTACTTGTATCCGTTCATCAAATGAACCCCCTTTTTTGATACCCCGATTATAGAAAAATAAACTTTGCCACACAAGCAATTCGGGTTTACAAATCTGACATTTTACGCTACTTTGCGTTGCATTTGTAGTTGCTATCGGAATTCTGAGCTATATAAAAAGAAACCGACTCAAAAAAAGTCGGTTTCCAAAGAAAATTTCTTTTTAAACTTATCTTATTTTTTCGGTGTAGTCAAGGGCTATCCAGCCTGCACCGCTTTTAAGCTTGCCCCACTTTTTAGCACCCTTGCCTGTTTTTTCTTCAACAATTGTATATGCACCGCCCTGTGCGATTGCGCCTACAATTGCATAGTCTGTTCCTGCTCCCTTTCGGATATTTACACCGTCGGAGGGCGTGATTCTTACGATATAGCTTTTGAAAGCTGATGAAGTACCTGAACTGCTTGATGATGAAGTGCTTGAGCCTGATGATGCAACATATTTTATGCCAAAATATGAGCAGAGTCCTTTGCAGATTGCTTCGCCGATATTGGCGGTGTTGTTGATAATCCAGTTTGCTCCTGTCTTGGTATCGTGGAACTCACATTCAACGTAAACGGTGAGTGCCTTGGGCACGTTTATTTCATAGAGCCCTGTCTGATAGCTTATACTGTCGGCTGTGCCGGGTGAAATTTTACCGAGCTCATTCAGAATTGCCTGACAAGCCTTTCTGCCGTTTGAATTGAGGCAGAAAATCCTTGTTCCTCCTGTCACCTGACCGTTATACGCATTCGTATGAATCGGCATATGAATGTCAGCTTTAAAGCTGTCGGATTCCGCACAGCGATTCTGCATACTGTCGCCCGACTTGCCGACCTTTACTTCAAAGCCGCAGCGCTTGAGTGCAGTTGCTGTGGCATTTGCAATTTTATTGCACTGAGCCATTTCGTTTGTATTTCCTGTTGCATATGAGTTACTTAACTGGTTTGACGGGCTTAAATATATTCTTTTAGCCATTTTTATCTACTTCCCCTTTTTCAAGATTCATTACTGCTGCCGCTCCTGCCGACAAAGCAGAAATTGCAAGACCGATTAATGCGTTTTTTACTACGTCATTGTCGGCAAAATTTACACCGCTGAAGTAAAGCGTAATGTTTGTAAGCACATAGCCGATTGCAGTCTGCAAAAATGTGCGCAAGGCACGGATAAGGCAGTTTTTTGTAAAACATAAATTTAATTTTTTCATAATCTGATGTCCTTTCAATGTGCATTACCGCACACTATTATCATACGGTAATACTCTGATTTTGTTCGTTTTCAAGGTCTGAAATGCGGTGGTCGGCTGTTTTCAGCTTATTTTCAATCACCGCTTCGTGCTGTTCAATAAGATATACACGCTCAATCAGGTTATTATGCTTGTCAACCTTTTTTTCGAGCTGTTCAATCCTGTAATTTGACAGCCGTGACGTTGCAAATATGCCTGCAAGCGTTCCGATTAGTGTGCCTGCAAACGAAAGCAACGCCAGAATAATCTGTTCGCTCAATTTATCACCTCCATTTACAAGGCAAAAAAAAGAAAAGTTGCATAAAAATATGCAACTTTCCGAAAAAAATATTTTTTAAGAATATCTGTTATGAGCGACGAGGGTGTCGCTCGCTACAGTAATATTTTATTAAATTATTTTTCAAGCAGAGGTTTAAGATACTGTCCCGTAAAGGATTTTTCATTTTCCGAAACCTGTTCGGGAGTTCCGAGCGCCACGATTTCTCCGCCCATATCTCCGCCTTCGGGACCGAGGTCTATGATATAATCGGCTGTCTTTATCAAATCAAGGTTATGCTCGATTACCACAACTGTATTTCCGCCCTCAACCAGGAGCTGGAGCACGTCAACAAGCCTGTGAACATCGGCAATATGAAGTCCTGTTGTAGGCTCGTCAAGAATATAAATCGTCTTGCCCGTACTGCGCTTTGAAAGCTCGGTTGCAAGCTTGACTCTCTGCGCTTCACCGCCTGAAAGCGTTGTTGCAGGCTGTCCGAGCTTGACATAGCCGAGTCCGACATCAAACAGGGTTTTCAGCTTTCTGTAGATTTTCGGAATGTTCGCAAAGAACTCCATTGCCTCCTCAACCGACATATCGAGCACGTCGCTGATTGACTTGCCCTTATACTTTACTTCAAGCGTTTCACGGTTGTAGCGTTTTCCCTTGCAGACCTCGCAGGGAACGTAAACATCGGAGAGAAAGTGCATTTCAATCTTGATGATTCCGTCGCCCTGACAAGCCTCGCACCTTCCGCCTTTTACGTTAAAGGAGAATCGGCTCTGATTAAAGCCGCGCATTTTTGCATCCTGCGTTGATGCAAACAGCGCTCTTATGTCGGTAAACAAACCCGTATATGTTGCAGGATTTGAGCGAGGAGTTCTGCCTATGGGACTCTGGTCGATTGAGATTACCTTGTCGAGATTTTCAAGTCCCTTAATTTCTTTATGCTTACCCGAAATTGTCTTTGCTCCGTTTAACTCACGGGCAAGGGTTTTATAGAGAATTTCATTAATCAGCGAACTTTTTCCCGAACCCGAAACGCCCGTTACGCATACAAGCTCACCGAGCGGGATTTTTACATTAATATTTTTAAGATTATTCTGCTCGGCGCCCTTGATTTCAAGGAATTTTCCGTTGCCATTTCTGCGCTTTTCGGGAACGGGGACACAGCGTTTTCCGCTTAGATACTGGCCTGTGATTGAGTTTTCACAGGCTTTGATTTTATCAACATCACCTGTGCAGACAATCTGACCGCCGTGTATTCCTGCACCGGGGCCTACGTCAACAATGCAGTCGGCGGCATACATAGTATCCTCGTCGTGCTCTACGACAATTACGGTATTGCCGAGGTCACGCAGTCGTTTGAGAGTGTTCAGCAATTTTTCGTTGTCACGCTGATGAAGTCCGATGCTCGGCTCGTCGAGGATATAGAGAACGCCCATCAGCGAGCTGCCTATCTGAGTTGCAAGTCTTATACGCTGACTTTCTCCGCCCGACAATGTGCCCGAACTTCTCGAAAGTGTAAGGTAGCCAAGACCTACACTCTTTAAGAAGTTGAGCCTTTCGATTATCTCCTTGATTATTTCCTCGGCAATAATCTGTTCCTTTTCGGTAAGCTCAAGCTTCTTTACAAAGTCGAGTGCGTCAACTACAGACATTTTACAAAATTGTGAAATATTGATTCCTCCGACGGTTACGGCAAGACTCTCCTTTGAAAGGCGTTCGCCGTGGCACTCGTCACACGGAATTTCAGTCATATATGAGCTGATTTCGTCCTTTATCCAATTACTTCCTGTTTCACGGTAACGGCGTTCAAGGTTGTTTATTATTCCCTCAAAGCTCTGCTCGTAGCTTCCGCTTCCGTAAACAGAGTTGCGGTTTATCGTCAGCTTTTCGTCGCCTGTGCCGTAGAGGATTTTATCTATAACATCTTTGGGAATGTTCTTCAGCGGCTCAGACAGCGAGAAGTTATACTTTTTAGAGAGCGCCTCAAAATACATAGTTGCAATAGAGCTGCCTTCCATTGCCCAGCCGCTTCCCTTTATACCGCCGTCCTTTATGCTTTTATTCCAGTCGGGAATTATTTTGTTCTCGTCAATCTTCAGGAACACACCGAGTCCCGTACACTTCGGACACGCACCGAACGGATTATTAAATGAAAACATACGAGGCGACAAATCATCAATGCTCACGCCGTGCTCGGGACAGGCATACTTCTGCGAAAAGGTAACGTCCTCACCACCCGAAAAATTGACAACTATAAGTCCGCCTGCAAGCTTTGACGCCGTTTCTATGCTGTCGGCAAGACGTGACATTATCTCATTTTTAATTACAAGGCGGTCAACTACTACCTCAATATTATGTTTTTTATTTTTCTCTATCGGAATTTTTTCTGATAAATCATAGATTATTCCGTCAACACGTACACGCACAAAACCCGACTTTCTTGCATTGTCAAGCACCTTTGCGTGTTCTCCCTTTCTGCCTCGTACAACAGGAGCCATAATCTGAATTTTAGTCCCCTCGTCATAGGACATTATTTTATCCACAATCTGGTCAACTGTCTGCTGACGGATTTCCCTGCCGCAGACTGTGCAGTGCGGAACGCCGATTCTTGCGTAAAGCAAACGAAGATAATCGTAGATTTCGGTTACAGTTCCGACAGTTGAACGTGGATTTTTGGAAGTGGTTTTCTGGTCAATTGAAATTGCAGGCGACAAACCCTCAATGCTTTCGACATTGGGCTTGTCCATCTGACCGAGAAACATTCGTGCGTATGAAGAAAGGCTTTCGACATAGCGGCGCTGTCCCTCTGCGTAAATTGTGTCAAACGCAAGCGAGCTTTTACCCGAACCGGAAAGTCCCGTAATTACAACAAGCTTGTTTCTCGGAATTTCAACGTCAATATTTTTAAGGTTATGTTCCTTTGCTCCTCTGACAATTATTTTATCCTGTGCCATTTTTCAACCCCATTTTGGCGTTATTAGTCGCCCCTACATTCTGCAATAGCCTCCCGAAGGAGGCTATCAGTTTAATTATTCTTTTGTAGAATTATTCTTCAGTTTCAGAGTTTGTATTTTCGGAAACAACTTCTTCCGATTCTTCACTCTCCTCAACCTCTATCGGCTCAACATATGTGCCGTTCATTACTGCTTCGAAGTCCTCGCTGCCCATCTTCTCGTGCTTGATAAGATAAGCGGCAATTTCGTGGAGTTTGTCGATGTTCTCACTGAGAATCTTTTCAGCCTTATCGTAGGCTTCATTTACAATCTTTAAAACAAGCTCGTCAATCTTTGCAGCCGTAGCCTCGGAGTAATCCTGAGTGCGTCCCATATCTCTGCCGAGGAATACTGCGCTGTTGTCGGTACCGTAGCAGATACAGCCGAGTTCCTTGGTCATACCGTACTTTGTAACCATTGAACGTGCTGTTTTGGTTGCTTTTTCAATGTCATTTGAAGCACCTGTTGAAATATCGTCAAGGATGAGTGCCTCTGCAACACGTCCGCCAAGACAAACAACGATATCTTCAAGCATTTCGTTCTTCGAGTTGTACGACTTATCCTCACTCGGAAGCGGCATTGTGTAACCGCCTGCCATACCTCTGGGTATAATTGAAATCTCGTGAACGGGATCCTGAGTTTCGAGTTTGTCAAAGAGAATTGCATGACCTGCCTCGTGGTAAGCGGTCAGCTTCTTTTCCTTGTCGCTCATTACCTTTGACTTTTTCTCTGCACCTACTACAACCTTGACTGTTGCTTCCTCAATTTCCTGCATTGTAATTGCCTTTTTGTTCTTTCTTGCGGCAAGAAGTGCGGCTTCGTTGAGGAGGTTTTCAAGGTCTGCACCTGTAAAGCCTGCGGTTGTCTTTGCAATAGTCTTGAGCTTTACATCGGGAGCAAGCGGCTTTTTGCGTGCGTGAACCTTAAGAATAGCTTCACGTCCGTTTACGTCGGGATAGCTTACGATTACCTGACGGTCAAATCTGCCCGGACGCATAAGAGCGGGGTCGAGAACGTCGGGACGGTTAGTTGCGGCGATAAGGATTACACCCTCGTTTGCACCAAAGCCATCCATTTCTACGAGCAACTGGTTAAGAGTCTGCTCTCGCTCGTCGTTGCCGCCGCCGAGGCCTGCGCCTCTCTGACGACCTACTGCGTCGATTTCGTCTATGAAGATAATGCAAGGTGAGTTTTTCTTTGCCTGATCAAAGAGGTCACGTACTCTTGACGCACCTACGCCGACGAACATTTCTACAAAGTCGGAACCCGAAATTGAGAAGAACGGAACGCCGGCTTCACCTGCGACTGCTCTTGCAAGCAAGGTTTTACCTGTTCCGGGAGGTCCTACGAGCAACACGCCCTTGGGGATTCTTGCGCCGAGTTTGTTGTACTTGTCGGGAGCCTTGAGGAACTCGACAACCTCTGCAAGTTCTTCCTTTTCCTCGTCTGCGCCTGCAACGTCGTCAAAAGTTGTTTTGCGCTTTTCGTCGTTGGTATTCTTTATTTTAGCCTTGCCGAAGTTCATTTCCTTTCCGCCAAGACCGCCTGCACTCATCTTCTTCATAATGAATATCCATGCGCCGATAAAGAGCACGGTGAGAAGAATTGTGGGGATAAGCTCCATTAAGAGCGAATTGTCGCTTGCACGGACAAGGTCGTAGGTTATCGCCTCGTCGGCAGAAGCCTGATAGGGCTTGATGTCATCAAGAAATCGCTGAATGTCGGCAAGCTGACCTTTAACAACTACCTGCTTAGCCTTTTTGCCGGGGATTGCTGAACCCGACGGAGTAGTTTCAGCAGGCGTTGTGGTTTCAACAACCTTTGTAGGTGATGTCGAGTCCTCCTTGCTGACTATTGCGCTTTCACCCTCTTTGAGTGTGATTTCAATTGCGCCCGAGCCGTAGTTTATAGTGTAGCTGTCAACCATATCCTTTTCAAAATACTGCACTAGCTCGGAAGTTTTGGGCGTCTCAGTCTGGCGAGAGCCGTAAAGCATTGCAACAGCTAAAATTATCAGAATCGGTATTCCCAAATAAAGAAGCAGATTGCGTACCTTTTTCTTATTATCCAATGCGTGTCACTCCTCTTTATATTATTGTTTATAGTCGATTATTTATGTAAATCAGCAATATTCCGAGGGAAATAAATTCCCGATGCGGAAATTTCTGCACATTTCGTTATTAATTTGAATTTACATTATAAAGTCTTAGCAATTATAATCTTTTTCAGACTGTTTTGCAAGAGAGTTCACAATATTTTCAACTTCTTTTTCTGAAATATGCACAGATTATAAGTTTCTGTTCATTATTTTAATTCATCAGAAAAAGAAACATCTATTTTTAATGCGTTTTGAGAATTATAAGCCGTTCCCTGTGCAGAAACACCCACTCCCTCGCACCATAAAATAATGTTATCGACAGCAAGAACTACTGATTTATCCCTTTGTTCTGAGGGAATTTTCAGCTCGTTCATTACCTTGCGGAGCGGTTTTGTTACTTTTCGCTTTGGATAGGTAAACATATCCTTGCATTGGCGTGTTCTGAAAACTGCGTTTTTATTAAGGAAATCAGCATTTATAGAATTTTTATTTTCTTTATCGGAATTATTTTTTATTACTCGATAAGTTTTTCCGCAAAATTCAAATTCTGTGTTTTCATAAAGTTTAATTTCATCAAGCCGATTTTCTTCACTGCTGATAACAAATCTTAATATACCCTGTTTTGAAACGGCTGAGCATTTTTCGGTAAGATTAACTGCGCCGCCGTTTTTCATAATATCAATAATAAGCTCAATATGCCTTTGCTCTGCGCTGAAATCTGCACAACGTTTGCACAATACTGCAACTGCGTTTTTTATAATCGCATTATGATTAGAAAGCAACACTTTGCAGTCATAGCCGTAATTACATTTGCTCTCGGAAATTGCCTTGTCCGTCATAATGGAAAGAAAATCGGAAATTTCTCTTGCGTTTTCGGATAAACGCAGGGCAGAATTTTCAAACGCAGGATTTATTTCTTTGAGAACGGGAATTACGTTGTGACGGATTCTGTTGCGTGTATAATCATCGGAAAGATTTGTGCTGTCGGTCACATACTCAAGATTTTTATTATTGCAATACTGCTCAATCTGCGTCCTTGTGCACTCAATGAGAGGACGGATAATGTATTTTCTGACTGGAGGAATTGCGCAGACTCCGACGATTGAAGCGCCTCTTGTAATATTGAAAAGCAGAGTTTCTGCGTTATCGGAGGCTGTATGAGCAGTTGCAACCTTTGCAGAAAGCTGTTTTGAAAGCTCCTCAAAAATCGAATATCTCACATTTCTTCCGCAAAGCTCCTCGCTGATTTTATTTTTCTTTGCAAGCTCGGATACATTCTCGTGCCTTACAAAAAGCTTTACTCCGTATTTATTGCAAAGCGACTTGCAGAAATTTTCATCACGATTTGACTCTGCTCCACGAAGTCCGTGGTTGATATGAACAGCATATAAGATGAGATTGTATTTTTCTTTTATAGAATTAAGTATATCAAGCAGAGCCACGCTGTCTGCTCCGCCTGACAAGGCGACAATTACGCTGTCGCCGTTTTTGAGCATACTATACTTTTCAACGGTACGAATAAGCTGATTATTCATCCCTTGCCTCCGTACCCGTAAAGCGCATAAACTCACCCTGCCAGTGCAGTTTAACGGATTTTGCTTCGCCGTGACGGTTTTTTGCAACGATACATTCACCCGAATTCATATCAGCTGTAGGGGCAGCCTGCTCGGCATTTTTTTCGCTGTAATAGCCCTCTCTGTAGAGAAAAAGAACGATGTCGGCGTCCTGCTCGATTGAACCCGAATCACGCAAATCCGAAAGCTGTGGACGGTGGTCGGTACGCTGTTCGGACGCACGGGAAAGCTGTGAAAGCGTGATAACGGGAACGTTCATTTCCTTTGCCAGAATTTTGAGATTTCTTGTGATTTCGGAAATTTCCTGAACACGGTTGTCAATTCGTCTGCCGCTGCCCATTAGCTGGAGATAGTCAATTACAACAAGGTCGAGATTGCGAAGTCGTCTTAGTCTTGACTTCATCTCGGTGATTGTGATACCCGGGGTATCATCGAGGTAAAGCTCAGCCTTGCTCAACACATCGCTTGCAGGAATAAGCCTGCTCCACTCCTCCTCGCTCAGCTTGCCTGTACGCAGTTTTGTACCGCTTATAAGCGCTTCGGTAGAGAGCAGACGGCTTGCAAGCTGTTCCTTTGACATTTCGAGAGAGAAGAATGCAACGGTTTTCTTTGACTGGCAAGCGGCGTTGCGGGCAATATTGAGCGCAAAACTCGTTTTACCCATACCGGGACGAGCCGCAAGCAAAATCAGGTCGCTTCGGTTAAGTCCGGTAATTACTCTGTCGAGATCGCCTATTCCCGTAGATATCGGTTTCATACTGTCGTCGGTTTCGCTGTTGAGAGCGTCAAGACGGTCAAAGGTCTGCAAAATTACGGAATTGATTCGTTCAAGCCCCGACTTTTCGTTGCCCTTGCGAATGTCAAAAATCTTCTGCTCGGCAGAGTCAATGAGGACTGACGGTTCTTCGTCACCTGCCGATGCGTCGTCGATAATCTCACGTGAGGCTGTAATGAGCCTGCGGATATTGTACTTATCGGCAATTACCTTTGCGTAAGCCTCGGCATTGGAAATTGACGGACAGTTGTTTACCAAATCATAAAGGTATGTCTTGCCCGTAGCTTCGTCAAAAGCTTTATTCTGTTTTAATTTTTCAAGCAGAGTTACGAAGTCAATAGCCGCACCGAAATTTATCATTTCCTGCATCTGCATAAAAATAAGCTTGTGCAGAGCAACGTAAAAATAATCAGGTGATTTTATGTAATCTACAACCTTGTCGAAAACGGTGCTGTCAAGGATAATTGCTCCCAGAACAGCCTGCTCCGCTTCGGGGCTGTACGGCATATTAAGACCGTCGTAGCTGCCGCTTAATAGTGAATCAGCCATTATGACACCTACAAATTTTAATTACTGCTTATGCTTCTGTTACCTGAACGTCAATGTTAGCGGAAATTCCCGTATAAAGCTTTACCTCTGCCTTATATGTTCCGAACTCCTTGATGTCACATTCAAGCACAACCTTGCGCTTGTCAACAACAATGTTGTACTGCTTTTTAATTTCCTCGGCAACCTGCTTTGCAGTAATACTGCCGAAAAGACGTCCGCCCTGACCTGCTTTTGCAGTCATTACAAACTTCTTTCCTTCAAGCATTTTCTTCTGCTGCTCAGCCTGAGCTTTCTGGGTTGCGATTTTAAAATTCTTTGAATTTTCTGCATTTTTATATTCATTCATAGCCTGTGCATTGGCTTCTCTCGCAATCTTTCTGGGAAGAAGATAATTGCGTGCATAGCCGTCGGAGGCTTCAACAAGCTCACCCTTTTTACCGAGTGATTTTACGTCCTGAAGTAAGATTACTTTCAATTTTATCGTCCTTTCTATATTGCTCTATAATTATCTATGATTTCGGAACGGTCAAGACCGTTCCCTACATTGTTGAATGTGTCGGGACGTCTGGGAAACCGTCCCCTACGGAAGGGTTTATTTATTACTGTAATGATTATTAAATCGGTAAAGTTTGATAATCGCTACGTATTTTTATATAAAATAAACTTATGTGCTTTCTATATCGTCAAGCACGCTGTCGATTACGGAGAGGAGTTTCTGATATGCAAGCTCTTTGGTTGTATTTTCAAGCTGTGCCGCCGCCATAGTCTGGTGACCGCCGCCGCCGAGCTGTTCCATAATTATCTGAACATTCAGCTTACCGTAGCTTCGTGCCGATATATTCATTCTGTTGTTGTCCTCAAAAATTACAAACGACGCATCCACTCCCTGTAGGGTGAGCATTTCATCGGCAGCCTGAGCCGCCGCAAGCCTGATATCATCAGTATGCTTTTTTGAAACGGAAACTGCGCAGCCTCTGTAGATATTTGAGCTGCAGACAATCTCTACCTTTTCACGGTATGTATCAATGCTGTCGGAGAACATTCCCTTTACGGTGAGCGTATTTGCACCTTTTTTGCGAAGATAAGCAGCCGCTTCAAAGGTGCGCACTCCCGTTTTGAGGACAAAATTCTTTGTGTCAAGCATAATTCCTGCAAGAAGTGCGTCAGCCTGAACATAACCGAGGGGTTTGTCATCAAGACAGCCTATAATCTCACTGCACATCTCTGCTGCTGATGATGCAGACGGCTCGTGACAGAACACAAGCGCATTGTCTATGTAATTTACAGCCTTTCTGTGGTGGTCGATTACAACAACTCTTTTACACTTTTCGTAAAGCTGTGCACTTTCAAGAGAATTTTTGAGGTGAGTATCAACTATAATAAGCAATGTTTTGGGCGTTACACCTCTGATTGCTTCGTCAGGCGTTATAAAAATGCCTGTATCAATTCGGTCTTCAACGTATGAAACAAGCTGTTTTGCCATTGAGGTTTCCTTGTCAATGACAATTTTGCAGTAGCGTCGGAAGGACTTTTCCATAATGCACTGAAGTCCGACAGCCGAGCCTACGCAGTCAAGGTCGGAAAAGCGGTGTCCCATAATGAACACCTTGTCGCAGTCCGCAGCCGCACGGCTTATTGCATTGGCAATTACACGCATTCTTACCTTGCTGACCTTTTCAGCAGCAGCGGCAGTACCGCCGAAAAATTCATAGCTGTTGTCCTTTATTACGGCTACCTGATCGCCGCCCCTGCCAAGCGCCATTTCAAGCGCCTTTCGAGCGTTGATTTCGCTGTCCTTAAGCGACTTTGAGCCACGGCAGAGTCCGACGGAGATTGTTGCAATATGATTGTTAACATTGATTGAGCGGATTTCTTTAAGAATCGGAAACTTCTGCGCAATCATTTTTTCAACGTCGGAATCTCTGAAAATTATAATATAACGGTTAGTACCGATTTTTTTGTAGAGTGCCCCGTACTCAGCCGCCCATTTCTGTAGATTTGTTTCTACAGTCAGGCTGACCTCTGAATAAGCCTCGTCTGAGTCGCTTGAAAAATCCTCTGCATTGTCAAAGGTGATAATCGCAACACAGGGCAGGCTTGCCTGATACTCACGCACCATTGACTTGTAGTATGTATTTTCGATGAAATGACATATTACTCCGTCACCGACTGACAGACAGAAAACGGTGTACTCCCTGCCGTCAACGGCAACGTCCTCGCCCTCACCATCCTTGATATCTTCAATATCAAAGCCTGAAAGATAGGAGTTGATATTTTCACCTTCGGGGCTTTTTCCCCCGCACATTGCTTTTCGGAATCGTGCGTTGCACCAGAGAATATCGCCCTGAGAGCCTGAAACGGCAACGGGATATTTATATTTTTCAAGATGTTCGGGATTTAATCCCTTGATTTTTTCGGCAGCGCTTTTAACAGTATTGTTGATATAGCTGCGAAAACGAAGTGACAAGACGAATACTACCGCAAAAGCCGCTACGGAAATTCCAAGCTCAACATAACACAAAACGATGTTATATTCAAAGGAAGCAAATGCCATAAGCATCATAACCGCAGCGAAAATTATAAACCACGGAGTAAGCGTCCAATGCTTTTTTCTCATATTATCCCTCTGCTAAGTCGAGTGCCTCGACACGCAAATCGGGCAGACAGGTTGATATTTTCAAATCTGCTTTGCCCGACCGGTTCGGAGCAATTTAAATAAAGTTGTCTTTTAAGGACGCTCGGGAAAGCTGTCCCTATCAGTATTATACCTCCTGTAAGATAGGAAGTATCATAGGTGCACGGCGTGTTTTCTGACCAATCAGCTTTGCCACGTCGTCCTTTATACGGTTTTTGATTACGCCCCACTCGTGAATATTATTTTCGGCACAATCCTCAAGAATATTAAGAGCAACTCTTTTGACTTCTTCGAGAAGTCCCTCGCTCTCACGGACATAGACAAAGCCTCGTGAAACAATGTCCGGTCCGCTGATTACGTGGCCGTCATAAACATCGAGTGACGCAACAATTATTATAAGTCCATCCTGACCGAGATGCTTACGGTCACGAAGAACTATGCTACCTACGTCGCCTACGCCGAGTCCGTCAACAAACACCTTGCCTGCCTGAACGGGCGCAAGCTCTTTCATATAATTCTCGTTGATTTCGACAACACTGCCGACATCTCCGATAAATATATTCTTTCTTTCCATTCCAAGATACTGGGCAAGCTCCGCATGTTTCTGAAGATGCTTTTGCTCACCGTGAACGGGAATAAAGTATTTTGGCTTGACAAGGCGGTGTATAATTTTAAGTTCCTCCTGACAGGCGTGTCCCGAAACGTGAACGTCGTACATAGATTCGTAGATAACCTTACAGCCCTTTTTGAGGAGCTCGTCAACTACGTTTCCGACTGTTTTTTCGTTGCCGGGAATTGGGTTTGCAGAAATGATAATAAAATCACCCTCGCCCACCATAACCTTGCGGTGATCTGAGTAAGCCATTCTCGACAGTGCGCTCATTGGCTCGCCCTGACTGCCCGTTGTAACAAGTACAACCTGCTGAGGCATAAACTTGTCAAGCATATCAATATCTATAATTATATTTTCGGGCACATGGAGATAGCCCAGACTGTTTGCAACGTCCATATAGTTGACCATACTTCTGCCCGAAAAAGCAACTTTTCTGCCGTACTTTTCGGCGCAGTTGATAATCTGCTGAACTCTGTTTACGTTTGAAGCAAATGTTGCTATGATTATTCTGTAGTTTTCAGCGCTTCTGAAAAGGCTGTCAAGGCTGTCGGATACCATTCTTTCTGTGGGTGTGTAGCCTGAACGGTTGGCGTTTGTGCTTTCTGCAAGAAGTGCAAGAACTCCCTCGTCACCTACTCTTGCAATGCTTGAAAGGTCAATCATATCACCCGTAATCGGTGTGCAGTCAATTTTGAAGTCGCCCGTATGAACGATAGTACCTGCGGGAGTTTTGATTGCAAAAGCAACTGCATCGGGAATTGAGTGGTTGACATGAATAAACTGTACGCTCATACAGCCAAGCTTTATTGTATCGCCTGCGTTTACAACGTTAAGCTGAGTTTTATTGTAGAGGCTATGCTCCTTGAGCTTGTTGCCGACAAGTCCCAAGGTAAGCGGAGTGCCGTATATCGGCACGTTAACCTTTGAAAGAAGAAACGGCAGACCGCCGATGTGGTCCTCGTGACCGTGAGTAAGGACTATGCCCTTTACCCTTTCGTAATTCTGCTCAATGTATGAAAAATCGGGAATTACAAGGTCAACGCCGAGCATATCGCCGTCGGGAAACGCCATTCCGCAATCGACGATTATTATATCATTTTCACATTCAATAAGTGTGATATTCTTTCCGATTTCATTAAGTCCGCCGAGAAAAGCAATTTTAACCGACGGCTTACGCACAACTTTTTGTGCTCCGTTCCTTACATAAGGCTTTTTCTTGTAGCTTTTCTTTCCTTTCATTGAAAAGTCATTACCCGTACGGCTCTGTGTGTTAAACGAACCCTTTACAAACTGCTTAGAATTGTTTTTCTTACCCTTTGAGTACCTGTTTTGCTTGACATTATAATTTTCTTTTCTTGTTTCTGTACTCACAAATTTACCTCCATATTTTCTTTAAATTCTGAAATAATATATAGAAAGGCTTTTATTCTCCTGTCAAAGACGAATATTTAACGACCATATTCAAGGGAGCGTAAAAGCTTTCTTTTATAATCCGTCAGCATCAAACGGATTTATTCCCTGTAATAATAAATAAAAAAATACTGCAACAAAATAAGCATATACTGCTCCGAGTATATATATTCATATTATTTTAACTCAAATACCTTAATTATGTCAATACGTTAAAAGAAATATAATATATATTTTAGTTTGAGAGAGTAAATTCTTACAAAATTAATAGGAATTTGAATTCTATTATAAAAATCCGGCACTTTTATTAATATTATGCTCTGCTTTTGGCAAAATAATAACTAAATAATGGTTGCATTTGTGATTTATGCGTATTATAATATTAGTCGAACGTCAATTAAGGAGAATACGCTTGAAACAGGTTGAAATTTTTACCGACGGCGCTTGCAGCGGAAATCCGGGACCCGGTGGCTGGGGTGCAGTTCTGCGCTACAACGGACACGAACGCGAGCTGTCGGGCGGAGAAGCAAATACAACTAACAACAGAATGGAGCTTTCCGCAGTAATCAATGCGCTCAGCGCACTCAAGGAGCCGTGCAAGGTAACACTTTACAGCGATTCCCAGTATGTATGCAACGCTTTAAAGCTCGGCTGGGCTAAAAAATGGAAGGCAAACAACTGGATGCGCAACAAAAAAGAACCTGCGCTCAATCCCGAGCTATGGGACAGGCTTTTAAAGCTCTGCGACATTCACGAAGTTGATGTTATATGGGTAAAAGGTCACGCCGGCCACCCTGAAAACGAAAGGTGCGACCGACTCGCTGTTGCTGCGGCACAGCAATATGCATAAATCAGACGAAGGTGATATATATGAGAAACATTTATGCCGACAACTCGGCTACAACTGCTATTGCACCGTCGGTGCTTGAAAAAATGATGCCCTACCTCACCGAGGTTTACGGCAATCCTTCAAGCCTTTACCGTATCGGAGGCAAGGCAAAGGAAGCTGTTGAAAAGTCAAGAGCTAACATAGCAAAAAATCTCGGAGCCGCTTCTCCGAGTGAGATATTCTTCACATCGGGCGGAAGTGAGTCCGACAACTGGGCATTGAAGGGCGTTTGCCACGCTCTTAAAGCAAAGGGCAAAAAGCACATCATCACTTCAAAATTTGAGCATCACGCTATTCTTCATACGTGTGCCGCTCTTGAAAAAGATGGTTTTGAAGTAACATATCTTGACGTTTACGAAAACGGTATTGTTAAGCCGGAGGACGTTGAAAACGCTATCCGTGAGGATACTGCTATTGTATCTATTATGTATGCTAACAACGAAATCGGCACAATTCAGCCTATTGCCGAAATCGGCACAATCTGCAAAAAACACGGCGTTCTGTTCCACACCGACGCTGTTCAGGCGGCTGGATATGTAAGAATAAATGTAGTAGAACAGAATATTGACTTGCTTTCAATGACTGCTCACAAAATTCACGGTCCTAAGGGCTGCGGCTTGCTTTACGTAAGACGCGGCGTTAAGATAGACAACCTTATCGAGGGCGGTGCTCAGGAGAGAAACAGACGTGCAGGTACTGAAAACGTTGCAGGCATCGTCGGTCTTGACGCAGCTCTCCAGCTTTCGGTTGACACAATGGACGAAAGAAACGCAAAGCTTGTAAAAATGCGTGACAGACTGATTGACGGACTTTTAAAAATTGAGCGTTCAAGACTCAACGGCGACAGAGTTCACCGTCTGCCGGGTAACGTAAATATGTGCTTTGAGGGAATTGAGGGCGAAAGCCTATTATTAAAGCTTGACCTCTGCGGAATTTCCGCTTCTTCGGGTTCAGCCTGCACCTCGGGAAGTCTTGACCCAAGCCACGTTCTGCTTGCAATCGGTCTTCCCCACGAAATTGCTCACGGCAGTATGCGCCTTTCGTTCTCCGACGAAAACACCGAGGAGGATATTGACTATATTCTTGAAAAGGTTCCCGAAATTGTCAGTTATTTAAGAGCTATGTCACCGCTTTGGGAAAAAATCAAAAAAGACGAAGCGGCTCAGAACTCTTAATTAATCTATACATTATATTATATAAAACAAGGAGGTTTAAAATATTATGGCATATTCCGAAAAGGTTATGGACCATTTTGCAAATCCCCGCAACGTTGGCGAAATCGAAAACGCTGACGGTATTGGCGAGGTTGGCAACTCCAAATGCGGAGATATTATGAAAATGTATATCAAGGTTGAGAACGACGTTATTACCGACGTAAAATTCAAGACCTTTGGCTGCGGTGCCGCAATTGCAACAAGCAGTATGGCTACAGAGATGATAAAAGGCAAGTCAATTAATGACGCTCTCAAGCTTACAAATAAAGCTGTTATGGAGGCTCTTGACGGACTTCCGCCGGTAAAGGTACATTGCTCCGTTCTTGCAGAGCAGGCAATTAAAGCCGCTATTTCCGATTACTACACACGCAAGGGAATTGACCCCGAACCGTTTGTTGGAAAAGTTCCCGAGTGCGACGAGTGCGGCTGCCACTGATTTGAAAGATTAATATAGAATTTAGGACTGTTCATTTTATGTGAACAGTCTTTTTTATTTGTTCTAAAAATTCAAAAGCTAATATTTTATTTCATATTTTGTCCGTATCTTGTCACGGTTGGTATGTTATTATATAGACGCAACAAAGGAAAACAAACCGAAATACCGAAAGGAGATACGTTATGATTTACATTTTACGTTGGATTTTCAAAGACTGATTAAAGACTGATTATAATATATTAAAGAAAAGGTCAGGACTCTTTTGAATGAATCCTGACCTTTTTCTTTTGCAGTTTTATTCAATAACAGTGTAGCCCTTGTCCTCTACCGCCTTTTTCAGCATTTCGAACGGAACGTCCTTTTCAAGTGTTACAACGGCTGTTCCCTTTTCGTGGCTTGCAACAGCCTGTGTTACGCCATCAAGCTCTTCAAGCGTTTTTTTGACTGTTGCCTCGCAGTGAGGACACATCATTCCTTCAATTTTAATTGTCTTTTCCATTTTTATATTCTCCTTTTCAATAGTTTTTACTGTTTCTGTTTTTTTATTATTTTTGCGGATTTTTACAAAATTCAGCCGCAAAGCATTTGTGACAACACAAAAGCTTGAAAGGCTCATTGCCGCCGCCGCAAACATCGGGTTAAGTCTCCAGCCAAATAATGGTATAAACAAACCTGCGGCAATCGGGATTCCGATTGCGTTGTAGATGAACGCCCAGAAAAGATTTTCGTGAATATTTCTGAGCGTTGCACGTCCGAGCCTTATTGCGGCAGGAACGTCTGCAAGTCTGCTTTTCATTAATACAACGTCAGCCGCATCAATTGCAACGTCTGTTCCTGCTCCGATTGCTATGCCGACATCGGCGCTTGTAAGCGCCGGTGCGTCGTTGATTCCGTCACCGACCATTGCAATTCTGCCCTTTTGCTTAAGCTTTGATACAACCTTTTCCTTGCCGTCGGGCAGAACGCCTGCGATTACCTCGTCAACTCCCGCAAGCTTTCCGACTGCGTTTGCTGTCTTTTCGTTGTCGCCCGTAAGCATAACGACGTGCAATCCCATATTGTGGAGTTCTTTCACTGCCTCGGCACTGTCCTCTTTTATTTCATCGGCTACAGCTATGATACCGAGAAGTTTATTTCTTTTAACGAAATATAAAGGCGTTTTTCCTTCGTCTGAAAGCTTTTCCGCTGTCGCAATTGCCTTATTTGGAATCTGCGTAAACTCAGAAACGTACCTTAAATTTCCGCCGTAAACTGATTCACCTTTTAAAACTCCCGACAAGCCGCTGCCTGAGGAAATTTTAAATTCATCGACCTCATCGGGAGTTAGTCCGTCCTCGCTCGCCTTTGCAACAACTGCCTTTGCAAGCGGATGCTCGCTTTTACATTCAAGCGCAAGAGCCGTTTTCATAAGTTCGGTTTTATCCGACTCAAAAGCGATAATATTCGTAACCTTTGGCTCGCCTTTTGTGATTGTTCCCGTTTTGTCGAGAGCGACAATTTTAATTTTACCGGACTGTTCCAGCGACTCGGCTGTTTTAAACAAAATTCCGTTCTTCGCTCCTACACCGCTTCCCACCATAATTGCAACGGGAGTTGCAAGACCGAGTGCACACGGACAGCTAATTACAAGAACAGAAATTGCCCTTGCAAGTGCAAAGCCGACATTTTCCCCTACAAGCAGCCATACAGCAGCGGTGATTATCGCAATTGCAATTACAACGGGAACAAAAACACCCGAAACCTTGTCAGCTGCCTTTGCAATAGGTGCTTTTGTAGCTGATGCATCACTTACCATTTTTATAATCTGCGACAGAGTTGTGTCCTCGCCAACTCGTGAGGCTTCGCATTTTATGAATCCCGACTGATTGATTGTCGCCGCAGAAACAACGTCTCCCTTGCTTTTATCAACAGGTATGCTCTCACCCGTCAGTGCCGATTCATTTACTGCACTATTGCCCTCAATAATTATTCCGTCAACTGGAATACTCTCGCCGGGACGAACGACAAAAATGTCGCCTTTTTTCACCTTATCAATTGAAACCTGCGTTTCCTTGCCGTCAACAAGAATTACCGCAGTTTTCGGCGCAAGCTTTATCAGACTTTTGAGTGCGTCGGTAGTTTTTCCTTTTGAACGTGCTTCAAGCATTTTACCGACTGTAATCAGCGTTAAAATCATAGCCGCAGGTTCAAAATAAAACTCGTGCATATACATCATTACGCCGTTCATATCACCTGAAAGCTGTGCGTTTGTCATTGCAAACAATGCATAGGTACTGTAAACAAACGCCGCCGAAGAGCCGAGCGCAACAAGCGTGTCCATATTCGGAGCACGGTTAAAGAGCGCTTTAAAACCGCTTATAAAAAACTTCTGGTTTATCACCATAACTGCCGCTGTGAGCAATAGCTGTATAAGTCCCATTGCGATGTGATTGCTTTCGAGAAACTGCGGCAAAGGAAATCCCCACATCATATGCCCCATTGAAAAGTACATCAGAACTATGAGGAAAACAAGCGAAGCTATCAGTCTTTTAAGCAATGCAGGAGTTTCGGTGTCTTTGAGATTATCGTTATTTTCCGAATTTGCTGATTTTTTATCAGCTCCTTTGAGCGTTGCTCCGTAGCCTGCGCTTTCGACTGCGGCTATAACTTCTTCGGGGGTTACATTTCCCTCAACGCCCATAGAGTTTGTAAGCAGACTTACAGAACAGGACGTTACGCCGTCAAGCTTTGAAACAGCCTTTTCAACTCTTGCACTGCAAGCGGCACAGCTCATTCCCGTAACATTGTATTGCTTCATTTAATCATCTCACTTCATCAGTTTTTGCAGAGTATTGACAAGCTCGTCAATGGTTTCGTCTTTTCCCTCTCTTATATCATTTGCAACGCAGGTACGGATATGATTTGCAAGCAATTCTTTGTTGAATGAATTAAGTGCCGCATTGACCGCCGCTACCTGAATAAGAATGTCGGTGCAGTAGGCGTCCTTTTCGACCATACCTTTAATTCCTCTGATTTGCCCCTCAATCCTGCTTAACCTGTTAATCAGCTTTTTGTATTCGTCAGAATCTCGTTTTTTTGTTTTGTGAGTACAACAACAATTATTTTCCATATTTATCACCGAATATATAATATACCCCCTTGGGGTATTTGTCAAGTTAAAAAAAGACTGCACAAATTATCCTGTGCAGTCAAAAGTCATTTATTTCATTAAGCCGTCTTTGTCGTAGTATTCCTTGTCTGAAAGTTCTTCCTTTTCATCAAGATTATACTCGCTGTTCTTAAACAGTCCGCTACCTGTGCGGTAATTTTGATTAGCGCCCCTGCGAAACGCATAGGCGATGATTACAACCAAGACCAAGAGCCAAAAAACAAGCCAGCCCATAATGTTACTCCTTTAAAATAAAAAGCAAAATTGTGATATGTTGAATGATTGAGGACAGTATACTACTGAATTTTATGCCTGTCAATATTTTTTTGAAAAATTTTCCTACTTAACACTACTTAACAAAAGCATCAAAAAAGTAATAAGGCTGACGGGAATACAAAATTTCACGTCAGCCTTTTCTGCCTTTTCTCTTACTTAAACATATACTGTGCCGTGTCCATAATCGACTCCACGGTTCTCATTGCCTTGTTGGCTTTCTTTTTCAGCTTGGGGTTGTTGTCAACTGCGTTTTTGCTGATGACACCTACTGCCATTCCTGCCGCAAGTCCGATTGCCGCTCCTTTTACCACATTCATCATTGAGTTTGAACTCACAAAACACACCTCCGTTTTTTATATGCAAGTTTATGCTTGCATTATTATTGTTTACGTTTTACAATATAATAAAACCGATTTTAAAAAAACAGGAGTGATAACTTTTGGCAAAACTCAATCTTGTACTTGTAGAGCCTGAAATTCCGCAGAATACAGGCAACATTGCTCGTACCTGTGCCGCAACCGGTGCTACACTTCATCTTGTTAAGCCGATGGGATTTACCGTTGACGACAAAAAGCTGAAACGTGCAGGTCTTGACTACTGGCATCTTCTGGATATTACATATTATGACAGTATTGACGATTTTTTTGAAAAAACAAAGGGCAGCAATTACTTTTTCTTTTCAACAAAAGGTACGCACCGCCACAGCGATGTTGAATATCCCGACAACTGTTATCTGCTTTTCGGCAAGGAAACGAAGGGACTTCCCGAGGAACTGTTATTACAGCACCCCGACAGCACGCTGCGTATTCCGATGATTGACGAGGCGAGAAGTCTTAATCTTTCAAATTCGGTAGCGATTGCAGCTTACGAGGTTTTAAGGCAGTGGGATTATCCTGAACTTTTAAACAAGGGTGAGCTGCACAATCACAAATGGTCGGAAATTAACAACAGGTAATTTGGAATTATTTTTCTTTTTCAGCAATATAATTCCAAATTATGTCAGTCAAACTTTTTTTATCTTTTCTATTGATAAAATGCGTATTTTGATATATAATATTCTTGACTGTGAAAATACTAAATTTTTACAATATTCTTCTAACACGAAAGGAATGTATTTCAATGAAACTCAACAAAGTTACCGTTGATGACCTCAATGTAAAAGGCAAAAAGGTTCTTGTACGCTGCGATTTCAACGTACCTCTCAAGGACGGCGTTATCACAAACGACAACAGAATCACAGCCGCTCTTCCCACAATTAAAAAGCTTATCGCTGACGGCGGTAAGGTTATTCTTTGCTCACACCTCGGCAAACCCAAGAACGGTCCCGAAGAAAAATTTTCTCTCGCTCCCGTTGCCGTAAGACTTTCCGAACTTTTAGGCAAGGAAGTTGTTTTTGCAAATGACGACGAGGTTGTAGGCGAAAACGCTAAGAAGGCTGTTGCCGAAATGAACGACGGCGACGTTGTACTTCTTCAGAATACACGTTTCAGAAAAGAAGAAACAAAGAATCTTGAGCCGTTCTCAAGTGAGCTTGCTTCTCTTGCAGACGTATTTGTAATGGACGCTTTCGGTTCTGCTCACCGTGCTCACTGCTCAACAGCAGGCGTTACAGACCACATCAAGGACACAGCTGTTGGCTACCTTATGCAGAAAGAAATCGACTACCTCGGCAATGCCGTTGAAAACCCTGTTCGTCCGTTCGTTGCTATCCTCGGCGGCGCAAAGGTTGCTGACAAGCTCAACGTAATTTCAAACCTCCTCGAGAAGTGCGACACTCTCATCATCGGCGGCGGTATGGCTTACACATTCTTAAAGGCTCAGGGCAAGGAAGTCGGTCTTTCACTCGTTGACGATTCAAAGATTGACTATTGCAAGGAAATGATGGAAAAGGCTGAAAAGCTCGGCAAGAAGCTTCTTCTCCCCATCGACACAACAATTGCCGCAGGTTTCCCCGATCCCATCGACGGACCTATCGACGTTCAGGTTGTTGACGCTGACAGCATTCCTGCTGATATGGAAGGTCTTGACATCGGCACAAAGACTCAGGAACTCTTTGCTGAGGCTGTTAAGAGCGCTAAGACTGTTGTATGGAACGGTCCTATGGGCGTATTTGAGAACCCCACACTTGCAAAGGGTACAATTGCTGTAGCAAAGGCTCTTGCCGATACTGACGCTACAACAATCATCGGCGGCGGCGACAGTGCAGCTGCTGTTATTCAGCTCGGCTTTGCTGACAAGATGAGCCACATTTCAACAGGTGGCGGCGCATCGCTTGAATACCTCGAAGGTAAGACTCTTCCCGGTATTGCAGTAATCGCTGACAAATAATTAAACCGATTTAAATTATGGGCGGGAACTCTCGCCCATATAATCTATATTATGAATTTTTACGAAAGGTTGAATAGAAATGGATAAGACAAAGAGAAAGGCAATTATTGCCGGCAACTGGAAAATGAACAAAACTCCCTCTGAGGCTAAAGAGCTTCTCACAGCAATTATTCCCGCTGTTAAGGACGCTGACTGCGAAGTTATCGCTTGCGTTCCCTACGTTGATTTAAGCGTAGCTATTGAGGTTACAAAGGGCACAAACGTAAAAATCGGTGCAGAAAACTGCCACTGGGCAGAAAGCGGCGCTTTCACAGGCGAAATCTCAACAGGTATGCTCAAGGAAATGGGCGTTGAATATGTAGTTCTCGGTCACAGTGAAAGAAGACAGTACTTCGGTGAAACAGACGAAACCGTTAACAAGAGAACAAAGGCTGCTCTTGCAGCAGGCTTAAAGCCCATCGTTTGCGTCGGCGAGCTTCTCTGGGAGCGTGAGTGCGACATCACAGAGGAAGTTATTGCAAGACAGATTAAGCTTGACCTCTTTGACGTATCGGCAGAGGACGTTAAGAAAACAGTTATCGCTTACGAGCCTGTATGGGCTATCGGCACAGGCAAGACTGCTACAGCAGAGCAGGCTGAGGAAGTTTGCGCATTTATCCGTGCTACTCTTGCAAAGCTTTACAGCGAAGAGGTTGCTCAGGCTGTTACAATTCAGTACGGCGGTTCAATGAACGACGGCAACGCTGACGAGCTACTTTCAAAGACTAACGTTGACGGCGGTCTTATCGGCGGCGCATCACTCGTTGCAGAGAAGTTTGCCGCAATCGTAAAAGCTGCAAGCAAGTAATTTTTAAGCACACGAAAGGATTTTGCTTTATGAAAAAACCTTTGATTCTTATGATTCTTGACGGTTTCGGAATTGCACCCGAAAGCGGCAACGCTATCAAGGCAGCAAAGAAACCGAATATTGATAAGCTTTTCGCCGAGAATCCTATTACTCAGATTGGCGCATCAGGTATGGACGTTGGTCTTCCCGACGGTCAGATGGGTAACTCCGAGGTTGGTCACACCAACATCGGCGCAGGCAGAATCGTTTATCAGGAACTTACAAGAATCACAAAGACTATAAACGAGGACAAGCTCAAGGACAACGAGGCTATTGTTTCAGCAATGGACAAGGCTCTTGAAAACGGCACTGCACTCCACCTTATGGGACTTCTCTCTGACGGCGGCGTTCACAGCCACAACACACACCTTTACGGTATTCTTGAGCTTGCAAAGAAAAAAGGACTTGAAAAAGTTTACATTCACGCTTTTCTCGACGGACGTGATGTTCCCCCGTCAAGTGCAGCTGACTTTGTTCAGGCTTGCGTTGACAAGACAGAGGAAATCGGCGTAGGCAAGATTGCTACGGTTATGGGCAGATACTACGCTATGGACCGTGACAACCGCTGGGAGCGTGTTGAAAAGGCATATGCCGCTATGGTTTACGGCGAAGGCGTTGAGGCTGAATGTCCCGTTTGCGCTGTCAAGAACTCCTACAAAGAGGACGTTACAGATGAATTTGTTGTTCCCTCAGTTGTTAAGGGCGGCGCAACAATTCAGCCGAACGACAGTGTAATTTTCTTCAACTTCCGTCCCGACAGAGCAAGAGAGATTACAAGAACTCTTGTTGACCCCGACTTTGACGGATTTGAGAGAAAGAAAGGCTTCTTCCCCGTTAATTTCGTTTGTATGACTCAGTATGACGCTACAATGCCGAATGTTGACGTTGCATTCAAGCCGCAGGTACTCACAAACACACTCGGCGAGTACATTTCCGACAAGGGTATGGCTCAGCTTAGAATTGCCGAAACAGAAAAGTACGCTCACGTTACATTCTTCTTCAACGGCGGCGTTGAAAAGCAGTATCCGGGTGAGGACAGAATTCTCGTCAAATCACCCGCTGTTGCAACCTATGACCTTCAGCCGGAAATGAGCGCATATGAGGTTACGGACAAGCTTGTTCCCGCAATCAAGAGTGGCAAGTATGATATGATTATCCTCAACTTTGCTAACTGCGATATGGTAGGTCACACAGGCGTATTTGAAGCGGCTGTCAAGGCTGTTGAGGCTGTTGATGATTGTGTAGGCAGAGTTGTTGACGCTATCAGGGAAATGGGCGGCGTTGCTCTTATCACAGCTGACCACGGCAATGCTGACAAGATGGTTGACGATGACGGCGAGCCGTTCACAGCTCATACCACAAATCCTGTTCCGTTCTGCGTAATCGGCTACGATTGCGAGCTTAAGGACGGCGGCAGACTTGCTGATATTGCTCCGACAATGCTTCAGATTTTAGGACTTCCCCAACCCGAAGAAATGGACGGCACAAGTCTTATTAAATAAGTCTTGAAATTATTTGTTAATAAATCAGACAACCCTACCGAACAATTTTCAGTAGGGTTGTTTTTAGTTTGATTTTTAACGGTTTATCAGCGTATTGTATATTTCGAAAATTTTACTTTCGTCATAATTTTCCGACTTAAAAAATCCGTCAAAACCGCTGACGGAGAAGTACTCTCCTTCGTAATAAATATGATACAGAATATCGTTGTCATTGTAAAGGACAAAGTGCATACCGCCTGACAATCTTTCACTATCACCAATTTCAATTGCTGTTGAATCTGTAATTTGACTTGTAAAATCTGAAATTTTATCCGAATCAGTTGTCTTATATTCAATTTCACCATTGCTTAAATCGGGACTTACCGCACCTAATTTATTAAATTTATTTAGTTCAAGCTCCAACGGGTGCCCGTTTTCTACAGATTTAAGCGTAGTTTCTGTTAATAACGTCTGATTTTGTCCGTTATTGCAAGCGCACAATGTAAATATCAAAATTAAAAGGCTGATTGCTGTAAGAAGTTTTAAATATCTTTTCATTTTTCCTCCTTAAACAATCTTTAAGCTTTCCAATACAATGAGTATTTCCACAAGTGATTTTTGTTGTTAAACGAAAAATATGTACCACTGGATTTGTACTCTACAGTTTCACAAGCATTTGTTGCTGAATTATAGATTGTAATTAAATTTACTCCACCGTAAGTTGAATATCCTATTATGGTTACCGCATGCCCATCTCCACTACTTGGGAATGCATGAATAAGCACAGTATTTTGAGAAAGAATATTTCGTTGAACAACCGCAAATCCAATTTGTTTCTCCGTTATTTTTTGATTATAGTTTATTCCATATTTTTTTAAAGCTTTTTGTTGTGCATCTATATTATTAGCAGTATATGACACACCTATGGCATCACATACTTGAGTTGCTGTAAGATTTTTATACTTGTCATATTTTAAATATCGAACAGTCGTAGCAACTGAAGCTGCCCAACATATATTAAGGCTACCTTGTGGCACCAAACAACCACTAGTATTAAGTTTTGTTTGGTAAGCATTTTTCACTGAAAAACCTTGTGCACCTGATATATTTGCAAAATTTTCACTTGTATTTATAGATCTAATTGCATAAGTATTTTTAATTTTCTTTACTTTATCACTAAAACTCAACGATTCAAAGTACTCACTATTACCATTTGTTTTATTAACAATGTTAGTTTCATAGTCCGTAACTGTCAATACAAATGTACTATTCTCATTCTCTGCTAAAATTTCTTGCCCATTTTGATATAGTATATAATGTTTATTTGAGTCCAAGTAATTTATCTCGTTTAGTGAATTTGCAATATCCTTACTCATAGTTGCAGTATAATCACCGTCAACATCTATAATCGACATTATCATTTGAATTCTGTTATTCTCTGATACAGGAAAGTAATATATTTTATCCTGTACACCAAGATTATTAGCCGAATAAATGACATAAGGTTTTTCAAGTTTTAAGTCATTTAAACTTTTAATATTAATATCAAATCTTGTATCACTGTAAATACTATTTGACAAAGGTAATAGTCTATCCCGTGCAAACTCTTTAGCTTTAATCGGAATAACTTCCGTTATATCTACAGTACATTCATTATCTAAAGCACTTACAAAAGTTACACTGAAACTTAGCATCAGCATATTTATACATAAAACGCATATTATTATTCTTCTCAATTTCATAATTATCCTCCTATATTATTCTCAAATTATTTATAAATCAAAAAAATTGTACATCGGACTAACCTCACTGTCATTTTATGTTTGTATTATATCACATATAATAAATTTTTTCAACATTTTTATATTTTTTATTGCATTAAATATGTAATATATATTGAGTTCTATTTTAAACTATTATGTTTTTTCAAATAAAATTCGCCTTTGTCATAATGTATTCGGAGATTTTTTAATACCAATTAAGATTTTTTACATAATGCACCTGTCCGTTAAATTCCAAAACATAGTTCAGCAGATAAAGCTCATTTACTCGTTTGGCAATTTCATTACAAAGAGGGTGATTTTGCAATTCTTCAAAACTGAGTGATGAAACATTCAGGCTACCGCAAAGCTTTAAATACTCCTCGGAGAAAAGGAATTTTACATAATCGGAATATCTGCTGTCGGTATTTATTTCACAGTCAGGCTCAAAACGGTAAAACGAAGTTTTATTTATATCATTTGCTATCGGTTTATTGTAAATTTCGCAAAGCAAAGGATATTCACTGATTATCCGCTCTGCCAATTCACATCCGACAACTGTTAATCCGCTTACCATTACAGCCTGCATACTGCCGCAAATACATTTATTTTCATCAAATATCGGATATTCTTCAATAAAAACAGCATTATTAAAAATTTTACAAACAGTGCAAATTGCATCTTCGTTAAGCTTTACTGCGCTGATTATAATACTTTTTTGCAAGTCGATATTATAATACTTTTTATGGTAATACATATTAAGCACAGTGTTCTGTAAGCTCGGTGAATTTTTAATACATTCCCTGCAAAAAGAATATTCATCATCGTTCAAGCTTTCTTTATCACTTGAAATATGGTCAAATGGGTTTAAAAGCTTTATTTTTTGATTGTCTGGATTGACTCCATATTCAGCTTTCCAAATATTGTGCTTTATATTTTTATCTATTTCAATGAGCATAGTATGATCTCCGTTCGTTTTATACTTCTATGATACAATATCTGACAATTTAGTCAATAGACATGGTATGATTTTGTTTTAGAAAAACAAAAATTATTTATCAGCTGATTATAGTCTGCAATACAGTTGATGATTTTACAAATTTGGTGTAAAATAAATAGAGAACTAATATATGGATAAGGAATATGTATGTTTAAATTGCGGAGATTTTTAAAAGACTACAAAAAAGAATGTATTATCGGGCCGTTGTGTAAGCTGTTTGAGGCTATACTTGAGCTGTTTGTGCCGCTTGTTATGGCTAATATAATTGACGTCGGCGTAAAAAACGGCGATGGCGGCTATGTGCTGAAAATGGGCGGAGTAATGGTTTTGCTCGGCGTTGTCGGACTTCTGAGTGCTCTTGTGTGTCAGTACCTTGCATCAAAGGCATCTCAGGGTGTGGGAACGAAAATCCGCAGAGAGCTTTTTTCACACATCAACTCGCTTTCTCACGCAGAGCTTGATAAACTCGGCACTCCCTCGCTAATTACAAGAATCACAAACGACGTAAATCAAGTTCAACAGAGCGTTGCTATGGGAATACGCCTGCTTACACGTGCGCCTTTTATTGTAATCGGTGCGCTGATTATGTCAATGACAATCAACCTGCAAATGTCTGTTATATTCTTCATAGCCGCATTACTTATCGGAATTACGCTCTATCTGATTATGACAAAGAGTATTCCAATTTACTCGGCTATTCAGAAAAAGCTCGACAGAATCGGACTAATTTCCCGTGAAAACCTTTCGGGCAACCGTGTTATCCGTGCGTTTTCAAAGCAGAAAAACGAGGAAGAACGCATTGACACTGCAACAGAGGAGCTTGCAAAAACCTCAATCAGGGTAAGCCGTCTTTCTGCGTTGCTTAGTCCTGTTACCTACGCCGTTACCGATATTGCGATTATTGCAATTATCTGGTTCGGCGCAATCAACGTAAATAACGGTACGGGTATGCTTTCGGGCGATATTATTGCGCTTATAAATTATATGACGCAGATTTTGCTTGCTATGATTGTCGTTGCAAACCTTGTAATTCTGCTGACAAAGGCAAGCGCAAGTGCACAGAGAATTAACGAGGTGTTTGAAACACAGCCGAGCGTTTTTGAAAAAAATCACGATGAAATCACCGTCAGTAAAAGTAACTCAACACCGAAGGTTGAATTTGACGACGTGACTTTTACCTACGGCGACGGTGACGACGAATTAAGCGACATAAGCTTTAAAATTATGCGTGGTCAGACTGTCGGTGTAATCGGCGGTACAGGCTGCGGTAAAAGTACACTTATTAACCTTATTCCCCGTTACTATGATGTTAAAAGCGGCAGCGTTAGTGTTGACGGCGTTAACGTCAAGAACTATCCGTTTGTTCAGCTGCGCTCACAAATCGGCATTGTACCTCAACAGTCGATTCTTTTCAGCGGCACAATCAGAGAAAATATGAAATGGCAGAACAAGGACGCAAACGATGAGGATATTATTTCTGCGCTGAAAACTGCACAGGCTTACGAGTTTGTTTCAAAGCTTGAAAAAGGACTTGACAGCCACGTTGAGCAGGGCGGTAAGAATTTCAGCGGCGGTCAGCGGCAAAGGCTCTGCATTGCAAGGGCGATTGTCGGAAACCCCGAATTACTGATTCTCGACGACAGCTTTTCGGCTCTTGACTTTGCAACAGATGCGGCTTTAAGAAAAGCACTTAAGCAGAGTACAAGTGATATGACGGTAATAATTGTAACGCAGAGATGCTCAACAATTAAAAATGCTGACCTGATTCTCGTGCTTGACGACGGCAGACTGGTCGGCAAAGACACGCACGATGAATTGTTTGAAAATTGTGAAACCTACCGTGAAATCTGCCTTTCACAGTTAAAAGAAACGGAGGCAAAGTGATGAAAAACAAGTCGGTCGTTTCTAAAATTCTGAAAAAAATAAAACCGTACTATGGCTACCTTCTGCTTGCACTCTTGAGTGCAGTAATCAGCGTTTCGCTTACGCTCTACATTCCCGTGCTTACGGGACAGGCTGTTGACAATATCATTGACGCAGGCAAGGTAAACTTTGAAAATATCCTGCAAATTCTGATTTATATTGCCGTCGGTATCGTCGGTGTGACGGTTTTCCAGTGGATTATGAACTACTTTACGAACATAATCAGCTACAAGACAGTCAGGGATTTGCGCAGGGAAATTTTCGATAAATTTAACAGCGTTCCTCTCTCCTACATTGACAGCCACCCTCACGGCGATTTAATCAGCCGTGTAATCAACGACGTTGACGCTGTCGGTGACGGACTTACGCAGATGTTTTTACAACTGTTTTCGGGTATTGTTACGATTGTCGGCACGCTGATTTTTATGCTGATGATTGACTGGAGAATTGCGCTTGCGGTTGTAATTCTCACTCCGCTGTCGCTGTTTGTTGCTGCGTTTATAGGCAAGCTGTCGCACAAGCGTTTCAGCGAACAACAGCTTTTGCAGGGCGAAATCTCGTCATACGTTGAGGAACACGTCGGCAATCAGCGGATTGTCAAGGCTTTTTCATATGAAAACAGGGCGATTGAGGACTTTGAAAAACTGAACACAAAGCTCTATGACGTTGGATTCAAGGCTCAGTTTGCCGGTGCGCTAGCAAATCCGAGCACTCGTTTTGTAAATGCAATGGTATATGCCGCTGTCGGAATTTTCGGTGCACTCACTGCGATTTCCGGCTCGCTGTCAGTCGGTCAGCTTTCGTGTTTCCTCACCTATGCAAACCAGTACACAAAGCCGTTCAACGAGGTTACGGGAGTTCTCACCCAACTGCAAACGGCAATTGCCGCCGCAGGACGTGTTTTTGAGGTACTTGAAGCCGAAAATGAAGTACCTGACTCACCTGATTCGCCGAGGATAAGCGAATGTAAGGGCAACGTGAAGATTGAAAACGTCAGCTTTTCATATAAAAAAGAAAAACCGCTTATCAGGAACTTTTCGCTTGACGTTAAAAGCGGAAGCAAGGTTGCGATTGTCGGTCCGACAGGCTGCGGAAAAACCACCTTTATCAATCTGCTTATGCGTTTCTACGAAACCGACAGCGGAAAAATCAGCATCGACGGAGTTGACATCAAGAGCCTTTCGAGGGACAACCTGCGCAGACAGTTCGGTATGGTGTTGCAGGACAGCTGGCTTTTCTGCGGTACGATTATGGAAAATCTGCGCTACGGCAACGAAAACGCAACAGATGAAGAAATCATTTCAGCCGCCAAAGCCGCTTATGCGCACAGCTTTATCAGACGTATGCCCGACGGCTACAACACAGTTATCAGCGAGGGCGGCGGTAATTTAAGTCAGGGACAAAAACAGCTTTTGTGCATTGCAAGGGCAATGCTGACTAATCCTGCAATTCTTATTCTCGACGAGGCGACTTCATCAATAGATACGCTGACGGAAATCAGAGTTCAGAAGGCTTTTGCAAAAATGATGAAGGGCAAAACAAGCTTTGTTGTTGCGCACCGTCTTTCTACAATCAAGGAGAGCGATGTTATCCTCGTTATGAAGGACGGCAATATCATTGAGCAGGGCAATCACGAAGAGTTGCTTAAAAAGGGCGGATTTTACAGCACACTCTACAACAGCCAGTTTGCCGCAACGTAAATATCACAAAATACTAAAGCAGTCACAAACACAACGCTTGTGACTGCTTTTTTACTTTATAGAAAACTGCTCTCATTTGCTCGGGCAAAGAAGATTTGATAATATAAACCTTTCTGTTCGAATTGCGTGTCGAGGCACTCGATTTTTTACTTATCACTTACATATATATACAGCTCATTTTTATCCTCAATATAAGTTGCAAGTGTAAAATTTTGAGTATATGCACCCATTGATTCGGGATTGTTTGTGTAACGGTTCAGATAATAATAGTAATAATTCTCTTGCGGAAATTTCATTTCCAGCGTTTCAAAATAGTATTTCAAGGCATTACTGAGCAGAGTATTTGCAAAGGGCGGCGTTGCCCATGTTTCTTTTATGTTTTCTTTGAATGCTTCACATTCTTCATCATCTCCGAGTTTTAATGTTGCTGTAAGTGTGCCGTCACCGAGAAAACCTCCGTGGTCGTCCTTATATTCTTCGATAACAATGCAGTGCGGCAACTTCATTTTCAATCTTCTGCAGATTTCAGAATATTGTTCGGATTTTTCATTATGAATTAACTCGCACCCGCAGACTGAAATAATCAGCAGGAAGGAAACTATAAATAATACTGTCCGTTTCATATTCACGCCTCAATTTTAATCTAAATTTGTGCAGCTTTCATTTCCACCGAATACAATAGCTTCAAAATATCTGTTATTTCCTGCCGCTGTATAATTAAGATGATAATCAAAATTTTCGTTTTTATATTCTGATGAAAATTTTACGATTTCTTTTTTTGAAACATCAAGGTCATAATAAGGAATACTGATTTGCTTTTTGCAATCCAGAAGAAACTCTTGAATTTCATTTTCCGTAACTGTTTCACCGATAGCATCTGAAAAAGCAACTGCAATTAACTCTAATGATACTTTGTCTGCGTTAAGAAAGTCTGCTTGATTTGAAAAAGTATGATTATAGCATATTCTGTATTTTTCAATTCCTAATTCGTAATCTTCACCAAGCGGATTTGACCTGTCATTATATAAATCAATGTCTAATGTTACATCATCATTAATATTCAAACTAATATTACCTCTGCCGTCTGAAAATTCAGCAAATTTGTAATTGGGATTAATTTTTTCTATCTCGGTAACTCCCAGATTTGAAATGCAAGTCTTTATGTCTTCAACATATTTATTGAAATCTTCTTCGGTTTCTTCTACAGAGATTCTTTTTGCATTGCCGCATAAACTGCACGCAGAACAGAAGATTATTGACAATGCACATAGCAATAAACATATTATTTTCTTCATTGCATTCACCCCATTTATTGACCTGAGTACCAGTCCCAGTCGTGTCTGTTACCGTAGAAGGTGTTTTCAAATTGTTCTTTTGTATATTCCTTCGGCTGATAGCGAAGGTTTCCGTTTTCGTCAAGTGCAGGCGGCTCGTAAGCGTTTAAGTCAAACTCATAGAAAATTCCGTCAAGATAAATATACAGCTTATAATCGTTCCATGCATACTTTGTGATGTCACCTTCCAGAATTATATAGCCGCTATAGAAAAATTCGTCATCAGCGGTAAGCTCTGTACTGTCACAGAGAATTACCTCATCATATTCATCAAAACCTATATGAATCTGAATTTTGTTTGAATATTCAAATCTTCCGAAATCCCTGCCGTATAAATTCAAAGAATCATCGGTTTTATCGTACTTTGCACCAAACATAAAGTCGAGTACTGAATCACAGCCATTTGGCAAAACTACAAAGAAAAAGACAATTTCACCTATCAGTATAATTATCAGTGATATAGTCAGCAGGATCTTGCGTGATTTTTTAGTCATAGTTTTCCCTCCCATTATATCAGAGTATCATTTGAACAACCGATAGCTCTTTACTGCTCATCTTTTCGATATTCGAGCAAATCTCCCGGCTGGCAGTCAAGGGCTTCGCAGAGCTTTAAAAGCGTGCTGATTTTAACTGCCTTTGCCTTGCCGTTTTTCAGAATTGAAATGTTTGCAAGTGTGATTCCCACACGGTTTGAAAGCTCGGTAACGCTCATTTTGCGTTTTGCAAGCATTACGTCAATGTTAAAAATAATCTGTCCTTCCATACTATCACCTCATATTGTCAAATCGCTTTGTTCCTGCAAAGCGGCGGCTTTTTTTACAAGATATGAAAGCACAGCTGACGCAACCGAAATTGCTATGCCGACAAACGATACAAGGCAGGCGCCAAGGAACATCGTGAAATGGCACATCGACAAAAGCAGAAATACCGTTGTTCCGACAAAAAGATAAATTGAAGTAACAAGAGAAAGTACCGATACATTTTTAAGGCGTTTTGAGTTTTGTACTGTAAAAGAATTATCACCACCGATGCTTGTGGCAATTTTCCAGCCTAATACGAGCACCGCATAACACGGTACAGCCATAAGCAGAATGAAAATCAGCCACGGCAGAAAGCAGTATGAATATTCGGGATATGAATCAACTAAGTCGAGTCCGATTACGGGGACCGCTATACCGAACAACGCAACACCGCAAAGTCCGAGCAATACAATAATAAGTTTCATACGATTTGATAAGGATTTCTGAGTCATATAAAAACCTCCAATATTTTCCTTTGTATTTATCATATCACCGAGTAATCTGTTTGTCAATAATAATTTATCGTTTTACAATAAATTTTTATAATTTACAGTAATACTTGCTGTAATCTCACAATCAATTAACATTGTCTTATATTTAATATAACAATTAACGCTAATTTTCATACTCGATATTAGTAACATTTAGGGTATTTTATATATTGATTTTAGGAATGTAATATATTATAATTATATATAATTTGGTAATATTTAGAATATATTGCCATTTTATAGTATTTTACTGTTATTTATGTAAAAATGAAGGAGTAAAAAATGATGAAAAAAAGAATTGTACCGATTATTTTGTGCTTTTCACTTCTGATGACAAGCGCAGTATCAATGTTCAGTGCAAATGCCGCAGAAATAAACGGAGCAACATTCACCTACGAGGATGGCAGTTATAAAGCAACAAAGCTTTCTCACGCTGACAAGGGAGTTAAAACAGCTGACGGTATTGTTGATTATGCAGGCAACGGCACAGTTACTGACAAAATCGGAGAAAACGGCGTTGGTGACCGTGCGCAGAGCTACTCGTGGTCGGCAATCGGCTATGGTGATTATATGTATATAGGCACTTGTGCTAACGCTATGACAAGCACACTTTCACTTATGAAAAGCGCCCTTGGCGACAAGTTTGACGAGGATGTTATGAAAGCTACGCTTAACGCTATGTTTAACGGTCACTTCTTCGTTGAAGAAGATGACGGCGGTGACCCTAAGGGAATTTTAATCAAGCTGAACGTAAAGACAGGCGAGGTTAAGCTTTTGCTTTCAAAGGCTACTACTGGCACAAATGTTCTTTTCAGAAACGCTATTGAGTACAAGGGTATGTTCTACTTCTGCGGTGCAGTAAACGGTATTCCGAGTATCTATCAGCTCAATCCCGAAACCGACGAAACAGCCTGTGTTTACCAGAGCGTTACTCAGGAAGAATATATGCAGGGCTTCTTGAAGAAAATCAGTGTAAGCGTAAGAGGTATGTGCGTTTTCAACGACAAGCTTATTGTAAGCCTTGTTGGACTTGACGGTGCCTACATCTGTGCAACTGACAATCCTTCCGATAAAGATTCGTACGAAGTAGTTGCCGATATGGACGATTTGTTCAACTACCCTGCTTTCCACTATACAGACAGCATCTACGGCGGCTCTATCTGGGAAATGGCTGTATTCAATAATTCGCTTTACGTTTCAATCTGCACAGGTACTCCCGATAACAAACCCGACGATAACTCAATGCAGTCGTTTGCAATTGTGCGTGCAGACGTTGACGAAAACGGCAACTGGAACTGGACTTCTGTTGTAGGCGATACAGAACAGTACGGTTCAAAATACACCTTCGGTATTGACCCAGAAAGAACAAGAGCAGGTGCGGCTACACTTATGGTGTACGGCGACTACCTCTATATCGGCGAATACAACGATGAAGAAATTGCAATTGAGGACATTATGTTCAAGAAAAACTGCAACTTCATTAACGCAAATTTAAAGCAGTCTGTAAACCTTTACCGTATGGACAAAGACGAGAACATTGAACTTGTTGTTGGTGACGCTGATGAAATGTTCCCGGAAGGAAGTCTTTCCGGCTACGGCTCAGGCTTTGACAGAAACGAAAACCAGTACATCTGGAGAATGCAGGTTTATGATGACAAGCTGTATGTAGGCACATTTGACACAAGCAGTCTGCTTGAGCCGATTGGTCAGTTTACTAACGGCGATTTGCTCGAAATGAGCGCCGAAGAATGGGAAAGCCAGATTGCATATCTTCAGGAACTTATTAACGTAATGGAGAGCAAGAAAGAAACTCCCTCCGAGGTTATCACAGCGTCAGACATTGACAGCAGTCTTACAAGCGAGCAGAAAAAGAGCGCAGTAAAGCTCGGCAACGACGAAGATGCAATTGAAAGCATCGGTATGCAGGAAATCAACAAAGCTATTGACATCAACGCCAAACTTGACGAACTCAAAAGTATGATAGATGATAATGTAAGTCAGGAATTTCTTGATGAATACACTGAGATTTACAATCAATTACAGACTCTTTATCCTGAACTTCCCTCTGTTGTAAAGGACGCTTACAACAATATTATTACAAAGGAAATGCTTGAAAGCATCGGTTCTTTTGTTCTCTGCGGTGCATATATGAGCAGTGCTGAAAGAGGTTTTGACCTTTACATAATCGACGAGGACAACAATGTTGAAACCGTTACGACAAACGGCTTTGGCGACCCGTACAACCACGGTTGTCGTGTTTTCGCAGTTACCGACTCGGGACTTACAATCGGTACTGCCAACCCGTTCTACGGAACTCAGGTATGGTCACTCGAAAGTGTTCCATATGAAAAATATGACGTAAACCGTGACGGAACAGTTAATGTTACGGACTGCACCTATATTCAGAAATATTCAGCAGAAATCATCACTGTTCCCGAAGGATTTGAAGAATATGCAGACTTAAACGGTGACGGTGTTGTTAATATTCTGGATTCAACGCTTATTCAGGAATACCTTGTAAATAATTAATAGGTAAATTTATATAACATTTAAGGCTGCGGAGTTTGTTCCTCCGCAGCCTTAGCTTTAGTTTGTTTGATTGTCCGATTGTTGCTTGCTGAAAATACAGCCGCAATAGTTTTGTCTGTAAAGCTCATATTTCTTTGAAAGAACAATAGAGCGTTTATATCCCTCTTTTTTCTTGAAGTCACTGAACAGCCACTTAACGCCGTACCTTTGCCCTGTTTCTTCGCCGATTGTATTGATAAGCTGAGAATTTTTCAGAGGACTTATTGTAAGCGTTGTGGCAAAATAATCACAACCGAGCTTTTTCGCCTCTTTAGCCGAGACTTCAAGTCTTAATCTGAAACACTTTTCACAGCGTTTTCCGCCCTCCGGCTCATTTTCAAGACCCTTGACTGCACTGAAAAATTCGCTCGGATTATATTCTCCGTCAATAATAGTGACGGGGTTTTTAAATTCCATCAAAGAAATAAGTCTTTTTTCTTCAAGTAATCGGTACTCATATTCTTCTTTTAGAGAAATATTGGGATTGAAATAAAAAACGGTTATTTCAAAAAAGTTTGAAAGATACTCAAGGCAATAGCTTGAACAAGGAGCACAGCATGCGTGAAGTAACAGCTTTGGCACGACACCGCTTTTAGAATTTTCTTCAATTATTCCGTCAAGTATTTTCTGATAATTTATCTTATTCATCGCAGCTAACAATGTAATCAAAAAGTTCTTCCGGAGTAGCGGCAACAAAGGGTGCGCCTGTGTTTAAAAGTTCATCTCTGCCTCTGAATCCCCACTCTACTCCTGCCATTTTTACACCGGAGTTTTGTGCCGTATAGACGTCAACGTCGCTGTCGCCGATATAAATACATTCTTCCTTTGAAATACCGTGCTTTTCAAGGATAGCAAGCAACGCTTCACCGTCAGGCTTGATTTTATACTCAGGCTTTTTGCCCCAAGCCTCTGCAAAAGTATGTTCGGGATAAACCTTTTTTAAAATTCTGCCGACAAATTCATCGGGCTTGTTTGAAAGCACGGCTGATTTTATGCCCTTTTCATCAAGCTTTTTGAGCAATTCGTCACAGCCGTCATATGCGCAGGTATTGTCATTACAATGAATTTTGTATTCACTGTTGAAAGTTTCACGCACTATGCTGAGCTTTTCTTCATCTTCGGCAAAGCTGCCCATTGCACGCTTAATCATAATTTCTCTGCCGTTGCCGACATAGTGGTTGTAATTTTCAACAGGCTTTTCTTCAATGCCTGCCTTTTTCAGCCCTTTATTTACGCTTTGCGCGAGGTCGGTAAGTGAATTTACAAGTGTACCGTCAAGGTCAAAAACAGCAATCTTAATCATAATAAATCAGTTAAGTCCTTTCTCTTGTTCAAGAATTATCGCCCTGCAAGGAGCAGCCTCAAGCCCTCCGAGCTTTACGGGGAATGCACACAAATCATACTCTCCGTCGTCAATTGCAGAAAGATTTAGATTTTCAAGAATTGCAATTCCTCCTCGGGCAAGCTCACGGTGAGTTCTTTCTTCATCAAACGAAGGAGCAATTGAGGGAGCGTCAGTTCCGACAAGCACAACCCTGCTTTCGGCAAGTACGATTGCGGCTGAATGAGAAATAAAGGTTTCGCCGTCGCCGTGAAAAAGCACACGCCTTTTGCAGTACGGCAACAAACGCTCCATATCTTCTCCCGTAAGAATACCGCTGACAGAAATGACTGTGCATTTACCGAAAAAAGTATTCAGCCTTATGTTGTCAATTGATTGTCCGTCCTCACAAAAATGCAAAGGAGCGTCAATGTGTGTTCCCGAATGAACAGACATTGAAATTTCGGTGAGATTGTATCCGTCGCCATTATCAATGCTCTTAATTCTTTGCGCCCTTGTTTCGGGGTCGCCGTCATATACTGGCGTATTAATAGTGTCCCGTGAAATATCGTGAATAATCAAGTCCGCTCATCCCCTCTATTATTAACTTCAAAACAGCTAACGTCTTGTTTTATCATTATAACACAATATAGCCGGTAATGTATAGAGAAAAGTCGAATTTTGATATAAAAATTCTCTTTTTATCTGTTCAGTGCAAAACAAAAGCCCCACCGAAGTGGGGCTTTAAATCAGCTTTTTAAGTTATTAATCAGCCAACTACCTCAAGAACTGTACCAACTTTTGCAGTATTGTTGTAGCCGCCAACGATATACTTCTGAACGTATGTAACGTCGAGAATTGATACTCTACCGTCATCGTTTACATCAGCAAGAGCGTAAGCAAGCATAAGCTTCTCTATTTCTTCTTCTGTTGTGGGTTCAGAAATGATGCCAAGACCCATCTTCTGAATCTCTGTAGCGTCCTGAATTGTGATGATGCCGTCCTGATCAACGTCACCGTAAAGTAACACAGGCTCGGGCTCTGTTGTGGGCTCAGGTTCAGTTGTAGGCTCGGGCTCTGTTGTAGGCTCGGGCTCTGTTGTAGGCTCGGGCTCTGTTGTAGGTTCGGGCTCTGTCGGATAGGGATCTACGCCGAGTAATGTAGCAACTGTTTCAACAGGAGCAATTAAGGGGTTATTTTCGGGATCAGCAAGCTGCTCTGCATAGTCTTCTTTATACTGAGCGAGAACAGCAGCAGGCTCAACACCGAGTGTTGCACAGATGTTTGCTAATTTCTCAGGAGTAACTGCTGCATCAGGAATTTCAGCGTTCTTTACTGCCCAAGAAGCAATGTACTGAGAAACGATCTGCTCTTTCGGCTGGTATACAGGGAAGTACTTACCAACGATTTTACCTGTTGATGTGATAGCTGCCTTAGCGCCAAACTTGTCAGAATTGTTCTTCCAAGCGCCTTCAAAGTCCATCTTAGATGAATCTTCGGTGTTTTCAACCATTTCGCCTGTTACGTAAACTGTATCACCGAGGCACTCTTTAGCAAATGTAATATTGCCTGTCTGGTGAGAAGCGCCGTCTGTATCCTTTGTTGAAAAGAGAAGTGCATAGTCAGCGCCTTCTTCAATTGTGCCAATCTTTGAAGTATCAAAGTAGTAAAGACCTGTTTCAGCGTCCTTCTTGCACTGCTCTGACTTTGACTGCCAAGATGTTTCTGTAAGAGGTGATCCTCCGTATACATTATAAACGTGGCAATAAACAGACTTTGTTGTTCCCCATGACTCGAGTGTGGGAACTTCGAAATAAACTTTTGTTTCCTCATCGGCTGCTGATGCAGAACAAATTGAAAAACCTGCAAAACAGGAAGCTGCCATTGTTACTGAAAGAGCAAGGCTGATGATTTTTGATGATCTTTTCATCGTTAATTCCTCCTTTTTGATTACTCATAATTTGAGTAATTACATTATATATCAAATTGATTATTTTTACAAGTACTTTTTGGGAAATATGGTTATATTTTTTTTAGATTTTTCTAAATCAGGAAAAATCAAGTGTCTATCGGGAGTTTTACCTTTGCTTTATTATCTGCGTGTTTTTTATTGAGTTTTCGTATCGAAAATAAAGTAATATTTTAAAGCAAAACTGTTGATTTATATTTTAAAATATAGTATGATAATATAGATAAAATGTAAAGGAGGTATCACCGTTGGACGAAAATAAGGATTTTCTTACTTCTGAATCAGAAGCAGAAAACAACATAAATTCCGACACAGATACAACAACTAATGAAAGCAGTCAGGAAAGCTTTTCCGGAGCATTCAGCGACGAAATTGCTGAAACGCAGGGTGAATCCGAAACAGAAGTTACTCCTGTTGACTACAGTGCAAATGCTCCCGTTGCTGTTAAAAAGAAGAAGGGCTTTATCCAGCTTCCTATCATTATTTCACTTGCTATTCTTGTTTTAGTAGCACTTGGATTTTTAGTATTCAAGGTGTTTTTCAATACAAGCGTTGTAGGAACATGGACTGTTAAGGATACAGCTACTGCTGACGAAGCTACAACTGCTACTTCCGATGAGGTTGCTAAGAATTACTACACCTTTGAGGATGACGGAACTGCTTCAATCCACCTTGGCACTATGAAAATGATTGGTACATATTCACTTGACACAAGCGATGAAGGTACAAGAACAATTGACATCAGTATTCCTTCCGCACTTGAGGGCACATTTGAGTACGAGGTTACAGGTAACGAGATTACAGGACGTACGCTTACGCTTACAGACACCTACTACGGTCAGAGCATTGACCTTGAAAGTACTAAGCTTGTTATTCCCGAGATGAAACCGGACGCTGACTTCAAGCCAAATGAAAAGCTTGCCGCAAAGTGGACCTATGACGACGGATATTACAAGATGAGCTATGAGCTCAGAAAAGACGGTACGGCTACCGTAAGCCAGTCGGATATTCTTTTTGCTGACGGCGTTTACAACTATACAGACAACACAATCACAATTAAGTATTACACAAATCAAGAGGTTACTATGGAGCTTAATTACGAACTGAAAGATGACTCAATTATTATTGACGGTATTCAGTTTATGAAAGATACGGGCTCTTCCTCTGATGAATCATAAGCAATAGAATAAAGCTACTTAGGCAGCAGCGGTTTTCCGCTGTTGCCTTTTGTGTTTTATAGAAAGAGTGACTTTATTTCACCGATGTCATATGAAACGAAAACTAATTACAGCAATCCTGCTATCACTAATTTTTCTGTTTATTGCCGCAGGCACTGTATATTCAGAATCAGATAAAAATTTATCTGTATTCAATGAATGTAAAAAATACTACACAGAAAACAATTCTAACGGTGCGTTTATTTACGGATTTGATTACAGCACACTATACTCATCACGTGTTCTCCCCTCTTTCAGCATCAGATATGCTGCGGTTGACGGAACAATACGTTCCGTCAGTCACAACAAAAGCTGCTCTTATGCACTTTATAACATAATTAACTCATATTATGTTACTGAACTTGACAGCGCAGACGGCAATTGTGTTACATATTCTTTCGGAGAACTAAAGTCAATTGACAACAGCTCGTTTGCTTTTTGCGACGGTAAAGCTTACTTTATCTTTACGGACAGTAATAATACTTATGTAAGGTCATATGACAGCAACGGGAAAGCACTAAAAAAATATACTTTTGACGCAAATATAAAACGCATTTTTACAAATGATTCAAAAGTTTATGTATTGCTTTATGACGGAGAAATCTACAGGCTTGACAACAACAGCTCAAGTTACTGCGTAAGCATTAATACAGATTATGAAATTTGTAATGCGGGAAACGGATATATTTACAGCGAAGCAGGAACGCTGTTCTCACTTGCTGACAGCAATATTGAACATATCTACGGTGCAAAGTCAAATTGTGTTGTAAAAAGCGAAAATAGGCTTATTTATTCAGATGAGCTGACAATAAAATATGAGGACAAGTACTTCAAGAGCAACAAGAAAATTAAATCATTATTCTTTTATGGAAATAATGTCGGTATTCTTGATGAAAGCTTTACACTTAACACCATTAAACTTTCAGATTTTAAAGATAATAGCAGCGGTATAAATTCAAATAATGTCACAGAAAATAAAAACAGTAAAGTGAGTATTAATTCCGACGGGTATATAACGGGAATAAACAACGGGACAACAGTGATTGATTTCAAAAAGCTGTTTTCTGACGAAATTGCAGTTTATGATAAAAACGGAAATGTAGTAACAAGCGGTAAAATAAAAACAGGCTATCGTGCGAGAATTTCTGACCGCATTTACGAAATTTCAGTTTTGGGTGACATAACCGGAGAGGGTAATGTAAAGTCAAATGATGTTTCAGCTTTGATGTCATATTTTGTCGGAAAATCAGATTTAAACGGTGTTTATCTTGCGTCCGCTGATTATAACAATGACGGAAGTATTACAAACAAAGACCTTGTTGGTATCGCACGTCAGGCTAAAAATTAAAACACATAACAAAAGCCTCCGCTTTCACGGAGGCTTAATTATTTAACCGGATATTATTGATTTGACTGGGTTTCAGCACTTTCTTTGCCTTTGCTGACAATGATAGTTACGTTTGTACCGTATTCTACGGTATCGCCCTCTTGATGGTTTTTGTAACCGATTACTCTGTCCTCGGCAACTGTGTCGCTGTACTGATACTCGGCTGTTGCAAGAAGTCCCTGAGCCGCAATATCAGAAGCGGCTTCGTCAAGCTTTGAGCCCTCAACTTTCGGCAATTCTCTCATCTGAGGACCTTTGCTGACAGTAATACTGATAAGTATTCCGTCCTCCTGCGTAACCTTGGAGCCTGCTGCAGGGTTCTGAGAAATTACAGTACCTTCTTTATAATCTTCACTGTATTCATCGGTATATGAACGGTAAACAGTTATTTTGGTATCACCCTCTGCCTGCTTCATAACGTCCTCATAGTTCATTCCAACATAGTTCGGAATCGTTGCACCCGTCCACTCAGTGCTCTGGGTAGACTCGACTGTTTCAGAGGTGTTTCCGCCGAAAACTCCGGCAAGCGGATTTTGCATAAGCCAGAATACTCCCGCAATTCCCAGCACAAGGACTGTAATCGCAGCGGAAATAATAACGATTGAAGTATGCGACATTCCGTTGCGTCCCTTTTGGGATTTATCAGCCTTTGAAAGATTCATACTTGCAGTTCTTGAAATTTCCTCCTGAATTGCCTTGGCAGTGTGAGCTACGGAAAGCTGTGAACGAAGTTCGTCAAAATCAGTAATTCTGTTTTCACGTTCAACCTGTAAGCCGTTTGCAAGTGCAGAAACAACGTGCGGAGGCAGACGCTTAACTGTAGTAGTGCTCATAAGAAGTCTGCTGTCTTTGCGGCGCTCGGGTGCGCTTTTTGGAAGGTGTCCTGTCAGAGCATAGAAAAGAGTTGAGCAGAAACCGTAGATATCGGTAATATCATCGAGCGGAAAATTATCGTCGTACTGCTCCGGTGCAGCCGCTCCGGAAAACAGCTGGGATTTAAGCGGTGTGCCACGCTTGCGCTCATTTTCAGTGGCAAAACCACTGATTTTTATTTTGCCCGAGGAAGTTATAAATATATTTTTCGGTGCAATTGCATAGTGGCCTACTCCACGCTTATGAAGTGCCTCAAGTGCAGAAATAACAGGCATAAAGAGCGGGCGTGCTATGTCCCATTCAAGACTGCCGCTGCTGCGCTCAACATATTCTTCAAAAGGAATTAAATCCTCATTTTCTTCAACCACATAAACGGTATTGTTTTCTTCAAAAATATTATGAACCTTCATCAACGCAGAAAGGTCCCTAAGCTCGCACAGAATACGATAGTAATTAATAAAATCGTCCTTAAGCTTATTATATGCAAGGCGGTTTTCGTAGTTGATTTTGACTTCAGCCGAGCCTTCTTCCCTGCTGAAAAGTCCCATTGGCAGGAACTCACAAATAATTACCACATCGCCTGTCTGCTTATCAAAGCTGATATATCGTGTACTTTCACCGTTTGTATCAATGCCCGAACCGACAATATACCTGTTTGAAAGCACCGTGCCGTAAGGCAAAAAAGGTGCATGTTGTTTTTCGGAATTATCAAAGCCACATTCGGGACAAATTTTATTGTTGCCGATTTCCTGCATACAACCCATACACAATGACATACTATTTTTCAACTCCAAATCACGTTTCAATTTATAAATCGGATTTTAAATCTCTCATTTTTTCCAAAAAGAATTATAACACAACATTATTATTCCTTTCAAGATTTATGAGTGTCATTATAATTACAGTTTTGTTATAGAAAAACATAGAAAAATTAATTGGTGGAGATAACGGGGCTCGAACCCGTGACCTTTTGACTGCCAGTCAAACACTCTCCCAGCTGAGCTATACCCCCATATAATGCTTGTATATAAAATATTATACACAAGATATATTATTTTTGCTTATGAAAAAGAATTAAATATATTTATATATATTCTTCTTTCAGATTAATTATAAGTATTGCATTTCCGTCATAAATTTTTATTTCCGATTTTTCAGAAATAAAAACATTTGATATCCCAAGAGGTACACTGCTTTTGAGGCTGTATCTGTCAAGAGGATATTGTGCACCCTTATACGAAACGCAAACACTCTCGCAGCCATACGGGAAAAGAGAAAATGTTTTGCCGCAATATCCGCCAAAGCAGTACTCGCCCTTTTCAAGAAATTCTACTCTCTCGTTTTCCGAAAGCAGAACTCCCCTGCCTCCTTTTTCGGCAATATAATAAAGTGCTGAAAGATTTGCAAAGGTGTGGTCGGTTCTGCCGCCGAGTGCTCCGAGCAAAAGAAACTCGGTAAAGCCTTTTTCAAAGGCAAGGTCAATCGAGTGAATCGTATCGGTATCGTCCTTTTGAGGATTTAGTTTTACAATCTCGCAGTTTGCCGATATTTTTTCTTTATAAGAATCAAAATCGCCTACAATCAGATTCGGTTCAATACCGGCAAGCTTTGCAAATTCATACCCTCTGTCGGCACAGATTAAATAATCATCAGATTTTACCGCTTGCTTTATGAAATCCGGATTAGTTTCGGGTGAGCCCGATATGATTACACAGCGCATTTTGATTCACCTTATTTCTTTTACCGAATTTTATATTCAACGCAGTTCCCATTCTTTTATGTCTTTTACCTCGTTATACATTGCAACATAGCTTTTATGGCGTGACGGCTCAATTTCGCCGTCAGAAACAGCCTGCAAAATCCTGCATCCCTTTTCACAGGTATGCGAACAGGAGGTAAACTGACATTCACCGAGGTATTTTTCAAATTCGGGAAAGCAGTACTGCAAATGAGTTTTGTCAATCATTTCGTATCTCTGCAAGTCAACGGTAGAAAATCCCGGAGTGTCAGCCACAAAGCAACCGTCAATTTCAAACAGCTCAACAACCCTTGTTGTGTGTTTTCCTCGTCCGAGTTTTCGGCTTATCTGCCCTGTCTGCAGCTCAAGCTCGGGGAAAATTCGGTTAATCAGCGTTGATTTGCCTACTCCGCTGTTTCCCGTAAAAGCAGACACCTTGCCTTTAAGAAAATCTTTAAGCTTGTTCACGTTCTCAGTATCGTCGGGAGAACAGAGAAACACAGGAAATTCGGAATTGCGATAAATTTTTGCAATCCTTTCCCCCGATTTCAAATCATTTTTCGACACAACAATTGCAGGAATCATATTGTTGTTAACTGCCGCCGCAGTCATCTTGTCAATTACCGTAAAATTCGGCTCAGGGTCAACCGTTGAACATACAATTACAAGTGTGTCGATATTTGCAAGTGCAGGGCGTTTTAGCTTGTTGATTCTCGGTTTTATTTCTTCAATTGACGCAAAGCCCTCATCGGGAACGGAAATTACTACCTTATCTCCGACTACGGGGGAATTTCCGCTTTTGCGAAAACTTCCCCTTGCCTTACATTCATATTCTTTGCCGTCACAGCGAACGTAATAGAATCCGCCGATTGACTTCATCAATAATCCGTTAAGTTTAGTCATACTCATCAGTAATCAATCCCGTTGTCAACAGGACCTGTAGGAGTATACGGGTCCGTCGGATACTGGGGCTCATCGGGATAAGTTTCGGGCTCTGTTTCAGGCTCATAAGGAGCAGTTGTTTCAACGACAAAATCGTGAGTAGCAGTTGTAGTTACAGACGAAGTCGAGAAATCAATGCTGTATTCACGGTAAGCCTGACCGTCAAGCTGAATTACTACCGTAGAAGTGCCTGAACCCGTAATTTCAAGAGTGCAGGTCTTATTGTATTTAGGAACAAGAGTTTTTGAATACTGCGGGTCAACTACACCGTCGACAATTACCGTCATTTCAACGGAAGAATCTGTATTTGTCGGGAGGTCTACGTAAATATTGACCGTATTTTTGTCGCCCTTGCCGGAGCTTACTGTCAGCGTAACAACAGTTCCCTTGTCAACCTTGCCGTACTGCAAGGGTGACATTCCGAGAACAGTATCTTTAGCCTCTTTGCTGTCGTCATCATACTGAGTTTCAACAGTCAGTCCAAGCTCCTCAAGTTCGGATTTAGCTTCGCTTAAAGTCAGTCCGGTTACAGACGGAAGCTGAACCTGTTCAGGTCTATCTCCGTTTGCTACGTAAATATATACTGTTGAGCCGATAGTAGCCTTTACGCCTGCTTTTGGGAAGGTATCAATTGTATATCCCTTTGGCGTTTTTGTATTTTCAACATAAACTACTTCCGCCATAAAGTTCTTGTCCTTAAGCGACTGCAGCGCTTCTTTTTCACTGAAATTCGTAACAAAAGGAACGGAAACTTCGGTGTCTGTACCGTTTACGGTAAGGGTTATTGTTGAGCCGGACTTAACTTTCATTGAACCGCCAGCAGGCTCCTGATCAAGAATTGCACCCATTTCTTTTGATTCGTCGTACTTGCTCTTTATTTCAAACTGGAAGTTATTCGGGTTATCCTCTTTTGCCTCTACGAGAGTTTTGCCGACATAGTTCGGAACATCAACGTCCTTTGCCTGAACAGAGTTACAGCCTCTGAACACTGCAAGTGCAAAGAAAATAACACAAACTGCAACAGCCGCAATCAGAATACCCTTAATTGCGTAGTAGGACGGCTTGTGCTCCTTGACAAAATCATCCTCCTCGGGTTCATCCTGACCCGGTCTTTCATCAGATACAGGCTTTTGAATTACCTTTGTTCTGTCATTCTTTGTATCCTTAATAGAATTAACAAACTTTGTGGGCTGATTATCAACAAATGATTTTCCGTAATCAAAAACAATTGACGGATTCAGTCTGAAACGCTCAATATCACTCAACATTTCAGCGGCAGAAGTGTAACGAGCCGACGGCTGTTTCTGCATTGCTTTCATTGTAATCTGTTCAAGTCCTATGGGGATTCCGGGGTTAACCTCACGGGGACGTTTCGGTGTTGACTGCAGCTGCATAAGTGCAACAGAAACAGCGCTGTCGCCGTCAAACGGAAGCTTTCCCGTAAGCATTTCGTAGAGCATTACGCCGACAGAATAAATGTCGGTTTTGCCGTCGGTAACATCTCCCCTTGCCTGCTCGGGCGCAATGTAGTGAACAGAGCCGATAGCCTGCTCGGTCATTGTGCGTGTTGCCTTGTCGGAAAAACGTGCAATTCCGAAGTCGGTTACTTTAATTGTTCCGTCCTGCAAGAGCATAATGTTCTGCGGCTTGATGTCACGGTGAACTATTCCGCACTCGTGAGCGTGCTGCAACGCCTTTAAAATCTGCGTTGCAAGGTGAAGGGCGTCCTTCCACTCGATTATGCCCTGTCTGTCAATATATTCCTTGAGCGTTATGCCGTCTATATATTCCATTACAATGTACTGAATCATATCGCCGAAACTTACGTCGTAAACCTTGACGATATTAGGATGAGAAAGCATTGCAATAGCCTTTGATTCATTTTTGAATCTGCGAATAAATTCCTCGTTGTTGAGATATTCGTCTTTAAGAATTTTTATTGCAACCTCACGGTCGTCGATTGTGTCGGTACAGCGGTAAACATTTGCCATACCGCCTACGCCGATAAGCTCATGGATTTCATAACGGCCGTCAAGTCTTTTGCCAATATATTTATCCAAAAGGTTCACTCCAATCAATTAATAGATAACTGTTGCGGTTATGTTATCACTTCCGCCGCCGTCCTTTGCACAGTCAACAAGCTTTGTGATAAGTCCCTCTCCACGGTTTTCGTGGCAGATTTTAACCATATCGCCCGTTGAAACGCAGTTTGAAAGTCCGTCGGTACAAATCAGAAGAACATCGCCGTAAATAAAGTTTGCTTCTATATAATCAAGTCTTACAGAGGGCTTTATGCCAAGCGCCCTTGTAATGAAGTTTTTGTTGGGATGATTCTGTGCCTGCTCGTATGTTATCTCGCCTCTTCGCACCATTTCCTGCACAACCGAGTGATCTTCGGTAAGCTGTTTTATCTTACCGCCTCTGATTGCGTATGTACGGCTGTCGCCGACGTGGACAACGTGAACGGTTGTGTCCTTGACAAATACAAATTCACAGGTTGTACCCATTCCTGCAAGTTCGGGGTCATTTGTTGAAAGCTCAAATATTTTCATATTGGCGTTTACAACAATTTCAGCCATAAGCTCGCCGATTTGTTCCTTTGTCATATCGTCCTTATATAAATCGGTAATTTTGGAGCTTATGTATTCAACGGCTGTTGCACTTGCAATATTTCCGCCGTTGGCACCTCCCATTCCGTCACATACTACCGCCCAAACACAGCTGGGAGAAATAACTCCGAAGCGAAAATCATCCTGATTCTGGGTTCGGACAAGTCCGATGTCGCTTTTGCTGAATACTTCCAAGTTATTTACCTCCTTTTAAAATATGATTTCGCTTAAGCTGACCGCAGGAGGCGTTGATGTCGCTTCCGAGGGTTCGCCTTACTGTTGCCGTAATATTTTTTTCGGCAAGTATATCAATAAAAGACTGCTGTCTTTTTATATTGCTCTTTATATACCCCGTTCCCTCAACAGTATTTACGGGAATCAGGTTAACGTGGCAGTTCATACCCGACAGACGGTTTGCAAGCTCTCTTGCATTTTCGTCGCTGTCGTTTACTCCGCTTATCATTGAATATTCAAAGGTAACACGTCTGCCTGTTGTGTCAAAATAATCTCTGCACGACTGCAATAATTCTTCAATAGAATATTTTCTTGCAATAGGCATTGTTTTCTGCCTGATTTCATCATTCGGTGCGTGAAGTGAAACCGAAAGAGTGATTCCAAGGCGGAGCTTTGCAAGCTCATAAATTTTCGGAACAATTCCGCAGGTTGAAAGCGTTATGTGGCGCATACCAATATTAAGTCCGTCATCGGCTGACGCAAGTCTTATAAACTTAATAACATTGTCAAAGTTATCAAGCGGCTCGCCCATTCCCATAAGCACAACATTTGAAATTCTTATATCCAAGTCCCTTTGTGCCGCCTCTATCTGAGCAAGCATTTCAGACGGAGTCAGACTGCGTGAAAAACCGCTTTTGCCGGTTGCGCAAAAGGTACAGCCCATTTTACAGCCGACCTGAGTTGAAATGCACATTGACCAGCCGTGCTTATAGCTCATAACTACCGCTTCAACACACTCTCCGTCGTTAAAGGAAAAAAGGTACTTCACTGTTTTATCATACCTTGAAACGAGTTTTTTTTCAATATTTGCAACAGAAATGTAACTACTTGTTTTTAAAAATTCCCTTAAATCTGTCGGAATATTGCGCATTTCATCAAAATTTGTCACATTTTTTGAAAGCCAAGAGCGAATCTGCTTTGCTCTAAACTTCGGAAATCCGCTGTCTGTTATGAAATTTTCAAGCTCTTCGTCATTTAAAGATTTTATATCAACGAGCAATTTCAGACCTTCTTTCCGAATACTGCAATGTAAAAACCGTCTGTGCCTGCCATATGCGGCATAAGCGTAATTTCGTAGTCATTTTCTTCAAAAGCACGGTTTATCTGAGGCGGAAGTGCAAGCTTAACTCCGTAAAAATCGGGGTGCTCCTCAAGAAAACGCTGTGTATTTTTATTATTTTCAGCAGGATTAAGCGTGCAGGTAGAATACACAATACGTCCGCCGCTCGCAAGATACCGAGCGCTCCGGCAGAGGATTTTGTACTGCAACTCGGGCAAATCATCAGAAATCAGGTTATCTTTATAGCGGATTTCGGGCTTACGGGAGAGGATTCCGAGTCCGCTGCAAGGAACGTCGCAGAGAATTTTATCAGCAAGCGGCAATGAAATATCCGATGACGCACCGTCACGCTTAAGGGTAACTATTGAATGTATGCCAAGACGTTTTGCTCCTTCACCTATTAAATTCAGCTTGTGGTCGTACAAATCGCAGGCAAAGATTTTACCTCTGTCGCCCATATACTGCGCCGCTGTAAAAGCTTTTCCGCCCGGTGCTGAGCAGATGTCGAGCAAAACCTCTCTCGGTTTTGGTGAGAGGAAGTCAACGCAAAGCTGAGAAGATGCGTCCTGTATATGAAGTTTTCCCGATTTATAGGCTGATAGACGCTCAATTGAGCCTGTACCTGTCAAAGAAACTGCGTTTTTAAGGAACGGTATTTCCTCTGCCGTTACGTTTTCCTTTGCAAGCTCTGCAATAAGTGAATTTTTGTCGGTTTTAAGCGTGTTTACCCTTGCGCAGATTTTCGGTCTGCCGCCGAGGGATAATAAAAGCTGTTCGGTATTTAATTCTCCATAAGAATTAATCCATAGCCTTACAAGCTCCTGCGGTGCGGAATACTTGACCGAGTAATATAGAACCTTGTCAGATTTATCGGGAAGTCTGTATTTTTCCTCTGCACGTGTGATACTGCGGAGAATTCCGTTGATAAATCCCGAAGATTTTTGAAGTTTATGCTTTTTTGCAAGGTTTACGCTCTCGTTTACAGCCGCACTTTCGGGGATTTTATCCATAAAAAGGAGCTGTAAAATTCCGAGCCTGAGTATCATTTTTGTTTTAAGTTCAATTTTCCTTAAAGGAATTTTAGAATACTGTCTGATAATATAATCAAGTGTAATTTTGCGTTCAAGCACTCCGTAAACGAGTGCGGAAACAAAGGAGCTGTCAAGCCCCGAGAGGTTGTTTTCATGTATTGCGTTATTAAGCGCAATATTCGAGTAGGCATTATCCTGTTCAATTTTCATCAGCACGTTGAATGCTATATTTCTCGGGTTTGACATTTTAGTTCTCCATCTTAATTAATCTCGTCTGCCTCGGGCAATTATAATAAGTCTTAAAAGCTGCATAATTGCAGTAAGTGCAGATGCAACGTAGGTCATTGCCGCCGCTTGCAGTGTGCGCTTTGCTCCTGTGTATTCATCGCCGTAGAGCAAATCTAACTCTCTGATACATTCAAGCGCTCTTTTTGACGCGTTGAACTCAACGGGCAGTGTTGCAATTGTAAACAGTACGGAAAGTGAAAACAGAACAATTCCGATATAGAGCAGGACAAAGCCTACTTTTGCGGTGAAAATAAGTCCGAGCAGAATTAAAATCCAGCTTAACTGCGAGCCGACCCTTGCCAAAGGCAGGATAATACCTCTGATTTTATTCGGAAGATAACCCTCTGCGTGCTGAACAGCGTGACCTGCCTCGTGACAGGCTACGCCGACTGCGGCAACGGAATTGCTGTTGTAAACAGTATCGGAAAGTCTTATAACATTCGTTCTGGGGTCAAAATGGTCGGTCATACTGCCTGCAACGTGTTCAATCCTCACGCCTGTAACGCCGTTCTGGCGAAGCACGTATTCAGCCGCCTGTGCGCCTGTTATATTGCGTGAATTTCTTACTTTTGAGTATTTTGAAAAGGTTGACTGTACTTTAATCTGACAAATCAGCGTAATTATTATGCAGGGCACGATAAAAACAAGATATGTCCAGTCAAAGCCGTAGAAGTATCTCATATAAAGTCCTCCTGTCCTACGATATCGCCGATTTCAAGCTTGTGACCGGCAAGAAATGCATCGGCTGTCATGCGCTTTTTGCCCTCGGGCTGAATTTCAAGAATTTCAATCGACTTTTCACCGCAGGCAACAACAAGCGGTTTTGATGAAAGAACTTCTCCGCTTTTACCGCATTTGGGGCAAAGTCTTGTTGAATAAACCTTGACGTTCTTTCCGCAGATTTTGGTTGTTGCAACAGGCCAAGGGTTAAGTCCTCTTACCTTGTTGTGAACCTCAAAAGCAGATTTTGAAAAATCAATCGGACAAAGCGACTTGTCAATCTTTGAGGTATGAGTTGCAAGGCTTTCATCCTGCTTTTTCGGAGTAATTTCACCTTTTTCAAGGGCGGAAAGAGTTTTTAGAATAAGCTCACCGCCGAGAACTGCAAGTCGGTCAAAAAGCTCGCCCGACGTTTCATTCTCACCGATTTCTGTTTCTTCGGTCAGGAGAATGTCGCCTGTGTCTAGACCGACATCCATAAGCATTGTGGTGATTCCCGTTACCTTGTCGCCGTTTAAGACCGACTGCTGAATCGGAGCGGCACCTCTGTATTTTGGCAGGAGCGAGCCGTGAATGTTGACGCAGCCGAATTTCGGTGCGTCGAGCACTGCTTTTGGAAGAATTTTTCCGTAAGCGGCAACGACAATTACGTCGGGATTGTATTGATTGATAATTCCAAGTGCGTCGCTGTTTTTCATCGACTCGGGCTGATAAACGGGAATACCAAGCGACTGTGCGCACACCTTTACATCGGGAGGAGTAAGAATCATCTTTCTTCCCCTCGGCTTATCGGGTTGGGTGAACACGGCGCATACCTCGTGCTCGGAAGATGCGAGAGCCTTAAGCGCAGGAACTGCAAAATCGGGAGTTCCCATATAGATTATTTTCATATTTTTACCTTCTATTTATCATGTTGAGCGACAAGGACGTCGCTCACTACAATTCAAAAAACATTTGCTGATCTTAAATGTTCATTTTTTCAATTTCTTTAGGAGTTAACATTCTGATTGCTTTTTCCTTGAAAATTATGCCCTCAAGGTGGTCAAGCTCGTGGCAAAAAGCCTTTGCAAGCAAATCTCTGCCCTCGATTGTAAACTCGTTGCCGTTTCTGTCCTGTGCCTTGACCTTTACATAATCGGGACGGCGTGTGTAACCCCACTCACCGGGGCACGAAAGGCAACCCTCAAGCGTTTCCTGTTCGCCGCTGTAGGCAATAATCTTCGGATTTACAAGCTCGATAACGCCCTCGCCTATGTCAATTACAACAACTCTGCGGAGTATTCCTACCTGCGGTGCAGCAAGCCCTGCGCCCTGTGCAAGGTGGAGCGTTTCAACCATATCGTCAATTAAGTCGGCAAGCTTGCCGTCAAACTTTTCTACTGTTCTGCATTTTTTTGTGAGGACGCTGTCGCCCTCTTTTACAATTTGTCTGATTGCCATTTGCTTTCCTTTCCTTTGTCAGCAGACAAGCGCATTCATATCTGCATATGCTGTCACACTGCCAAATTCTTTATTTTTACCGAATTCGACAAGCAGCGTTGAAAGCAGCTTTCGGAATTCACGGTTGTTCTTGCACTTTATTATAAGTTTATATCTGAATTTGTTGCTGACCTTTACGACAAGCGCAGGCGAAGGTCCTAAAATTCGCAGAGGAATGTTGGGATAATCGCTTTTTGCAAGGCTGATAAACGAGTTTAAAAATGAATTTGCAGCCTTTAAGGTAAGCGTCTGGTTTTCTCCCACAAATCCGATTAAGCAGATATCGGCAAACGGAGGATAAAGCATAGCCTTTCGCACACCTATTTCGGTATTGAAGAATGTATCGTAATCCTGCTTTGCCGCCATTGAAATTATTAGATTATCGGGTGTGTACGACTGAATAACAGCCATTCCCTTGCTGTTGCCTCTGCCGCTTCTTCCCACGACCTGAGTAAGAAGTGAGAACGAACGCTCGTAGCTGCGGTAATCGTCGGCGTAAAGCATATGGTCTGTGTTGAGCACCCCGACAAGCGTTACATTCGGAAAATCAAGTCCCTTTGCTACCATCTGCGTACCCACAAGAATATCATATTCGCCGTTTGCAAAAGCGGTTATCATCTTTTCGTATGATGATTTTGATGATGTGGCGTCGGTATCCATTCGCAGAATTCTTGCATTGGGGAAAATCTGCGAAATGTCGCTTTCAGCCTTTTGCGTACCCGTTCCGCCGAAACGCAGCCCTTTGCTGTGGCAGGTCGGACATTCGTCGGTACAGGGAATTGAGTAACCGCAGTAGTGGCACATCATTCTGTTGTTTGCGCTGTGATAGGTCAGCGAGATTGAACAGTTGGGGCAGGTAACGGGTTCTCCACAGACACGACAGGTAGCAAAAGTATTGTGTCCTCTGCGGTTTAAAAGAAGAATTGACTGCTTTCCGTGTTCAAGGTTATAGTTGAGGTTTTCAAGCAATACGTCGGAAAATCCGGTTGTGTTGCCGTTTTGCACCTCAATATTCATATCGGCAGTTACAACCTCGGGCAATACGGCTTTGCCGTAGCGGCTTGAAAGCGTATTGAGGGAATATCTGCCGTTTTTTGCATAGTAATAGGTTTCAACGCTCGGAGTTGCCGAGCTTAAAATCAATAGTGCGCTGTTCTGCGCACATCTGAATTTTGCAATTTCACGGGCGTGGTAGCGTGGTGAGCTTTCGGATTTGTAGCTGTACTCCTGCTCCTCATCCATAATAATCAGTCCGAGATTATCAAAAGGAGCAAAAACTGCGCTTCGTGTTCCGATTACAATTTTTGCAAGTCCTTTTTTAACTCTCTTGTATTCGTCAAGTCTTTCTCCGAGCGACAGGGCACTGTGAAAAACGGCTATTTTATCACCAAACCGCTGAGAAAACTGCAAAACAAACTGAGGTGTAAGGGAAATTTCGGGTACCATTACAATTATTCCCCTGCCGTCGTTTATTACTCGCTCAATCAGCTTTATAAACACGCTTGTTTTGCCCGAACCGGTCACTCCGTAAAGCAGGCTTGTATGCGGTTTTGAGTCCTTGTACTCGCTGTAAAGCGAGTCGCAGGCTTTTTGTTGTTCGTCAGAGAGTACAATTTCGGAAATTTCAGAATCTGCGCTTTGATTTTCAATGCGAAAAACTTCTTCGTCATAAAAATGAATCAGTCCCTTTTTGCAAAGGGAGTCGATTACAGAGGAAGAAACTCCCGTAAAGTACATAACCTCTTTAACCGAAACACCGCCCGTCATCTCAATTAACTCATAGACGTTTTTCTGCTTTTCGGTAAGCTTGACTTTAGATATGTCAACATTGGGATTTACCGCCGCCATTTTCGTTGACGCGTCGGAAACCCTGCGGAATGCTTCGTCAGACTTATAAAGCACACCCTTTTCAACAAGCAAATCAAGCACTTGTGTATCGAAATAACCAAAAGCATCGAGGATAGTATCGGATTTTACGGGCTTGCGCTTTGAAAAAAGATAATCGTAAATCCGCTGTTCCTCAAAGCTTAATTCGGGTGTGTTTTCAACAGGCAAATCGTTTGCGCCGTAAACGGTGGTTACTTTGTAGTTGATTCCTGCCGGGAGCATTGTTTTTACCGCATCATAAAGTGTGCAGAAATAGTGCTCCTTCATAAATTCGGCAGTCTTAATCATTTCTTCAGACAGTACGGGCTCATTATCCAGCACACTGATTATGGATTTCAGCCCGTCTGTGCGTGAATAGCTGACCTCAAAAACTACTCCCTGACGTTTTTTGTTGCCCCTGCCGAACGGCACGAGCACACGGGTACCAACCTTGCAACGGTTTGAAAGCTGTTGCGGTACAAGATAGTCGAACGGCTTATCAAATGAATAAGCCGTGTTTTCAACTGCAATCCTTGCAACTAAATCAGAGCTCATCTTCGTCAGGCTCTAAAAGGTTGATTTCGTGGTTTTTGATTTCATCAATTGCAAGAAGAACAGGCTTTTCTTCTGTAACGGTTTTTTCATCTTCAAACTGCTGTGTAATCTGTCTTGCTCTTTTTGATACGCCCACCACAAGTGCGTATTTGCTCTGTTTGCCTTCAAATAATTCATCAACATTTACTCTGTGCATAATAATTCTCCTAACTCTTCTTAAAATATTTATCTCTGCCGTGCAAACTCGCACGGAAACTTAACTTAATGCAATTATATCCATAAACAGGCTAAAATAAATCTATCGTTGGAATTATTACAATGCTTACGTAGGGACACGGTGTGCCGTTTTCACATAAAAATTTCAATGCAATTTTTATGTACGGGACGTCTGGGAAGCCGTCCCCTACGGAAAAGTTTGTTTTTTCCCATAACAATGATTATCAGCTATTTACATTCAACACCGAAATCAATTACCATTTAGCTTGCAGCAAGTAATAAACATATATTTTATTATGTATCTGACTTTGCTTTTTTGAGAATATCAAGAATCTCGTCAACTGCGTCTTCAAGCTTGTCGTTTACTACAACGTACTTGTATCTGTCCTGATAGCTGATTTCTCTTTTTGCCTGTCCGAGACGTTCAAGGATTGTTTCCTCTTTCTCGGTATTTCTTTTTCTCAGCCTCTTTTCAAGGGTATCCATTGACGGAGGAAGTACAAAAATACTGAGGACATCGGGGTACTTCTCCATAATCTGAAGTCCTCCGCAAACCTCGATTTCAAGGAACACGTCATAGCCCTGATTGAGCAAATCCTCAACCTGCTGTTTCGGTGTACCGTAGTAGTTTCCGCAGTATTCTGCGTATTCAAGGTAGCCGTCTTTTTGGATAAGGTTTTCAAACTGTTCTTTTGTTACAAAGTTATAGTGAACTCCGTCAATCTCGCCTTCTCTGGGAGGACGGGTTGTGTTTGAAACAGAAAGCCTGATGTTTTTATCCCGCTTTAAAAGCTCCTGCATTATCGTTCCTTTGCCGACTCCGGACGAGCCTGTGTATAAAACGAGCATTCCCCTTTTTTTACTGTTCATCCTTTTGTTCCTCGCTTTCCTCGGTTCTGTTCTGAATTGCTTCGCAGGAAATTGCAGAAAGTACAACGTGGTTGTTGTCGGTAATCAGAACAGACTTGCACTTCCTGCCGCAGGTTGCGTCAATCAACATTCCGTCTGCCTTTGCTTCCTGAACAATTCGCTTTACGGGAGCGGAAACAGGTGCAACTACCGCAACAAGCTTATCGGAGCTAACAAGATTGCCAAAGCCGATATTTATTAGTTTCATATTTACCCCTTACTTAACACTGAATAAATTTTACTCAATATTCTGAACCTGCTCACGGATTTTTTCAATCTCGCTCTTGATGTCAACTACCTTGTGAGCAAGGACAGCGTCCTGAACCTTGGAACCGATTGTGTTTGCCTCACGGTTCATTTCCTGAATGATGAAGTCGATTTTTCTTCCGACAGGTTCATCATATTCAAGGAACTTTTCAAGCTGTTCAAAGTGACTTCTTAATCTTACGGTTTCTTCAGCAACGGCAACCTTGTCGGAGAAAACCGCAACCTCGGTTAACACTCTCTGTTCGTCAATTTCGACCTCGTAGTCCTCAAGAGTCTGCTTGATTCTCTCAAGCAAACGCTCCTCATATTCAGCAACGGTCTGCGGAGAACGCTCCTCAATTTCACCGACGATTGAGAGAATTGTGTTCGCTCTGCTTAAAATGTCGGCTTTCATCTTCTCGCCTTCGGTTTCACGCATTGAAATGAATGAATCAAGAGCGGTTTTTGCAACAGACAGTACGTCATTTGTAATCTGTTCTTCGTCCTCGGCAGGCTTATGAACGGTGAATACATCGGGAAAACGTGAGAGCGAAACAACGGTTACGTCGTTTTCAACACCGTAGGTATCGCTTATTTCTTTCATTGCGTTGATGTAGCCCGACACAAGCTGATGATTTACCGTAACCTGTGAGGGTGCTTCGTCGTTTGCACCGACGGTTACGAACATATCAATTTTTCCTCTTGAAACTCTTGAATTGACATAGCTTTTCAGCTTATCGTCAAGAAAGCCGTAACCTCTGGGTGTTCGGCATGAAAATTCAAAATAACGGTGGTTTACGCTTTTGATTTCAACTGTGATTTCCCTGCCGTTGATTTCAGCCTCGCACCGACCGAATCCGGTCATTGACTTAATCATTTTTTCTACTTCCTTTCAAAACTTCATTTTATTGTTAAAATTTAAGTTCCATTTACTTTTTATATAATAGTGTATTATACCACTATTATAATGTTTTGACAATGGAGTTATTACAAAACTGTAATAACTTTTTTTATTTACAGACTATAAATGCTTGTGATATACTTATAAAGATAGATTTACTTTATTATAAAGGAATGAATTTTATGTCAGGACATAACAAATGGAGTACAATTAAACAGAAAAAGGGTAAAAACGACGCAGCAAGAGCTAAGGTTTTTACTAAAATCGGCAGAGAGCTTATTGTTGCAATCAAAGAGGGCGGCAGTGCTGACCCGAGCGTTAACTCAAAGCTCAAGGACTGTATTGCAAAGGCAAAGGCTGCAAATGTGCCGAACGACAACATTGAACGTATTATCAAGAAAGCAGCCAACGACAACGATTCCACAAACTACGAGGCTGTTACTTATGAGGGTTACGGCCCCAGCGGCGTAGCTGTAATTGTTGAGGCTCTCACCGACAACCGCAACAGAACAGCGGGTGAAGTAAGACACTACTTCGATAAATTCGGCGGCAATATGGGCACACAGGGCTGTGTAAGCTTTATGTTCTCACAGAAGGGCGTTCTTGTTATTGAGCGTGAAGAACTTGAAAAGGACGAGGACACCGTTATGAGCGACGCTCTTGAATGCGGTGCATCCGACTTTGAGGCTGACGAGGACGTATTCACAATTTACACCGAGCCTGAGGATTTCAGCGCAGTGAGAGATGACCTAGAAAAGTTAGGCTATACCTTTGTTTCGGCTGAACTTGAAATGGTGCCCAGCACTTACACAAAGCTTGAGGACGAAGAAACTGCAACAAAGATGCAGAAGATGCTTGATATGTTTGAGGATAACGACGATATCCAGAACGTATGGCACAACTGGGAAATGGATTAATTAAAATCACTTCTTAATGATAAAACCGCCTTTCAATTGTGAAAGGCGGTTTTTGATTACCTTATTATAAAACTGTTCCTAAACGGTCGAACAAAATAGGTTTGATAATATAACCTTGTCTGCTCGACTATTTTATTTTTTCTTATAGTACATAAGGCAGTGGCAATAGCCCTCAAAATCAGGGTCAGCTATCTTGCGTTTGAAATCATCACACATACATTTTGTTGCCTCACTCTTAACAAGCATACTCGGACAATATCCGCCGGTTCTTTTCAATCCTTCCCTAACATAATTAACTATTGCTTTGTCTTCATTAAGAAGGATTTTCACTAAATCACCTGTTTCTGCTTATAATTTCCTGAAGCTGCTGTTCGCTTACAAATCCGATTGAACGGTCCACAGCCTGTCCGTTTTTGAAGATGACAACATTTGGTATTGACATAACTTCAAATTCTTCTGCGAGTGAAGGATTTTCATCAATATTGACCTTGTAGAAATCTACGTCGGGATTAATTGAATCAAGTTTTTCAAGTACCGGCGAGAGCATTTTGCACGGTCCGCACCAATCAGCAAAAAAGTCAACAACAACTGTATTCGGAGAATTAATTACTTTTGCAGCAAACTCCTCCTGATAAATTTTGTCAATCATAATAACATTGCCCCTTTTTTAGATATTCGGAACACTTAAAACAATAAATTGTCATAAAATCGCAAACTATGCGCTTGACAATACCATTTATTGATTCCATATATATTATAACATTTTATACATAATTTTACAATATCTTTTAATTAATTTTATATCATTTAATGATTTTATTATTTACATTTTGCAGATAAAGCATACCGCAAACAAATATGTTTGTCAATATAAAAATTGCCAATTTAAGCAAATAGTAACAATTATTGATTTTAAAAATAAACGGCTGTTTCCGTAATCAACCGGAAACAGCCGTAATTTACTTTGACATATTATCTTTAAGTCTTTGATAAAATTCGGGGAAAGTGCGCTTAATGCTCATTGGCTTGAAATTGCTGTTTACAAAGCAATGGGTTGTGTGACCTGTTGATGCGATTTCGTCATTATCGCAAAAACGCATGGTGTAGTCGTACTCCATTCGTGAGCCGTTGAAAACAACAAGCTTGACTTCAATATAAACATCGTCGTAAAACCTTACCGGTTTTAAATACTTTGCGTAAGCGTCAACATTCGGGATAAGCACACCCTGTTCCTCAAGATCAAGCACGTCACAACCGATTCTGTGCATAAAATCAATGCGTGCTTCCTCAAAATACCTTATATGATTTGAGTGGTGAACGATTCCCATCCTGTCGGTTTCATAATAAGCGGCACGTCTTATATAAAATTTATTTTCCATATATGTGATACCTCTTTATTTTTTGAGCAACAGTCCGTCCTTTAAATCCTGTTCAGCCTGCTTTTTGATTATGAAATGCTGTTTTTTGCCTGTTGCCGTATGCGGAAGTTCCTTTACAAAGCGATAGTAGCGTGGAGCCTGATACTTTGAAATATTCGGTGACTGCGAACAATAGTCCATGAGCTCGGCAACCGTAAGGCTGTCGTCCTCAGGAATTACATAAGCCGCAACAGACTCTCCCCTTGTGCTGTCGGGAACACCTGTAACGATGCACTCGTGAACCTTCGGGTGGCAGTTCAGAACTTCCTCAATTCTTGCGGGATAGATATTCTCGCCCTTGCTGATTATCATATCATCTTTTCTGCCTGCAACGGTGATAAACTGCTTTTCGTCCCACGTTCCTATATCACCCGTATACATCCACCCTTTGTAGAATTTTTCTTTTGTTGCTTCAGGATTATTTACATAGCTGTAGGTGGATTTGCACGGACAGCTTATGATGATTTCACCCTCTGTTTCGTTGTCGGTAGGAACAACATCGTCCGGCTCTGCCTTTTTATCATCGTAAACCTTTACGATTCTCACCTCGTCATCTGTGCAGGAACGGCCAGCCGTACCCGCCATTTCGGGCAAATCAAACGGACGGAGAAACGTATTCCAGAAAGATTCTGTTGTACCGTAACCATTGAAAATATTGGGAGTCAGTACCTTCTGAAAACGTATGCAGGCTTCCTTTTCAAGCGGACTTCCCATTGTGATTATGCCCTTGAGGGTTGAAATATCCTTGGGGTGCTTCTCCTGTCTGCTTGCAAGCAGAGTCAGGATTGACGGAACGCCCGTCATAAAAGTAATTCCGTATTTTTCTACGTAATCAATGCAGTTTTTCGGGTTAAAGGTACGAAGTATTACCATAGCCGCACCTGCATAAAGCGTAGGTGTCGGACCACCCGAATGAAGTCCTCCCCTGTGGAACCACGGAGTCATATTCATTGTAACGTCGGTCGGGTTGAGCGGAAAATGCATAATAACATCATGCGCCGACAAAACCTCGTTTACGTTGTTGAGCGGAACACCCTTTGGCGTACCCGTTGTGCCTGAGGTCTGAAGTCTTACAACCTCATCGTAAAAATATGGGTCGAAGTCAATCGGAGGATTTTCTTCTGTAGAATCCTTTACATAATCATCATACAAAATGTGACCGTCGGGAAGATTGAATTCCTTTGAAGTAACGTTGACTGCAATCACAACTTCGGGCTTATACTTGCAAAGCGAAAGTGCGTCAACAGCCGTCTGAACAATTTCAGCGTCATAAGCATATACCTTTGGCTTGTTGTGGTCGATGATCTCAGCGGTTTCACCCGGAGATAGATTAAAGTTTGCAGGATTGAAAATTGCACCTATCTTTTGAGATGCAATATAGCCGAACAAAAACTGCGGAGAATTAAAAAGCTGAACAAATACTACGTCACTCTTTACTACTCCGCTTGATTTCATAGCATTTGCAAGCCTGTTTGAGTCGCTGTTTAATTCGGTATATGTCCAAGTTTTGCCTGACATCGGGTCGAAAGCCGCATTTTTGTAGCCAAAACGCCTTACGTTCCTCATAAAACCGTTAAGCCAGGTAAACTCACTTTCAAAGGTCTTTTTAAACATTTCGCAATCGTATGTCAGTTCCATAAATTCAACCTGCTTTCATATAATAATTCGCAATAACTCTTAATAATATATCAATACTTGCCCACAATAATGCTTGAATTCTGTCCGCCAAAACCAAATGCGTTTGACATTGCGTACTTTATATCCGCCTTTTTAGCAGTATTTGCAACAAAATCAATACCTGCGCACTCGGGGTCAACCTCGCTGAGATTGATTGTCGGAGGTAAAACGCCAGTTTCAATTGCTTTTACGCAGGTGATTGTTTCGGTAATTCCGCCTGCGCCCATCATATGACCTGTTGCGCCCTTCGTAGAGCTTACATAAGGCAGATTTTCCTTGAACACTTTTTTAATTGCAGAGGTTTCAACGGAATCACCCTTATTCGTAGCAGTTCCATGTGCATTAATGTAACCAATTTCTTCCGCCTTTATTCCTGCTTCTTCAATTGCCTGCTGCATACAAGCAATTGCACCCCTGCCTTCGGGGTGAGGTGCAGTAACGTGATAAGCGTCGCCTGTGTTGCCGCAGCCCTTGATTACGCCGAGAATCTTTGCACCTCTTGCAAGTGCGTGTTCCTCGGTTTCAAGAATCAGCGCACCGCCGCCTTCGCCGATTACAAAACCGTCACGTGTAACGTCAAACGGTCTGCTTGCGCTTGAGGGAGAGTCGTTTCTTCTTGACAAAGCCTTTGCATTCGCAAGTGAGTAGATTACGAGAGGACAAAGCACAGACTCTGCACCGACAGCGAGCATTACGTCTGCCTTGCCTGCGTTTATACACATACAAGCGGTATTGATTGCGTCACCGCCCGACGAGCAAGCTGTGCTTACAGTAAAGCTCGGTCCTTGAATATTGTAGTCGATTGCGATATTTGCAGCTGCGATATTTCCGAGAATTTTCGGAATAAATCTTGGACCTACCTTTTTGTGAGAAGCACCGGACAAAGCGTCCTGAGTGTATGCGATTGTTGCAATACCGCTCATAGCAGTTCCCATTACAATACCTGTTTTCTGCGGTTCAATTTCAAGCTTGCTCTGTTTTAATGCCTCCTCGGCAGCGATATACGCATACTGCATAAAGGGGTCTGTTTTTCTGATAAGGTCTTTAGGAAGATAGTCCGACGGATTAAAGTCCTTTACCTCGCCTGCAATCTGAACAGCAAGCTCGCTGGGGTCAAAGGTTCTGATTGTGTCAATGCCTGAAACACCTGCTGTAATATTTTTCCAGTAAGTGTCAACGCCCACTCCTACCGGAGTTACAGCACCCATTCCGGTGATTACGATTTTTTTCATTACAATACTCCTCACGCACAAATTTAAAATAGTTATTTACATTTTGCATACTATTATGCTATACTTGAATTATAACAGAATACAGGTGATAATTCAACAGTTTGTTTAATGCAAAAACAACAACTTTTAGGGATATGTTTCCGGTTTTTGCATAACGCTATTCAAGTAATCACTGAATAAATGAAAGGTGAGATTATAAATTGGATATTAATCAGTTAAATTGTTTTATTTCCGTAGCGCAGACATTAAACTTCTCCGAAGCCGCTCGCCGCAACTACGTTTCACAGTCAACCGTGAGCCGATATGTGAGCGACCTTGAAAAGGAATTCGGGGTTCAGCTTTTTACACGCTCGCATAGGGACGTTATTATCACTAACGAGGGCAAAACGCTGCTACCGTATGCAATTGAAATTGTCGATACGCTCAAAAAGGCAAAAACGGTTATCAAGCAGATGCACGACGGAGGTCAGGGAAAAATCACGCTTGGATGCGATGTGACGTCGCTTTGTTTTCCGTCAAAATGCATTGCGGATTTCAATGAAAAGTATCCGGGAATCACAGTTGAAGTAAAACCGCTTGACTGCGACGACAAAAGTCAGGCAATTACCGGAAGTGATTTTGATTTCTGCTTTATGCCGCGTGATATGGTTCCCGAAAACTCGGGAATTGAAACGCTTGTTACACACAACGAAATGCTTGCTATTGTGACTGCGAAAAACTATAAATTCAAGGGCAGAAAATCGGTCAGTCTGCGTGACCTTGCAGGTGAAAATCTGCTCTTGCTGTCCGAATCGGTTTCTCCTATCGTTTATATGGAAATTATGGATTTGTTCCGCACCTTTCACATCTCTCCGAATGTTGAAAATACATTTGACGACCTTGTTTCAATGTATGTTTCGGTTTCGTCGGGACTCGGAATTTCAATTATCCCTCAGTCGCTTGCAACATTCACCTCAAGCGGATATACAGACATCTTCCCTGTTGACGACGCAGACACAAGCATTGCCTACGTTATGGCTTGGGGCAAAAATATTTCGAATCCTGCCGCAAAGCTTTTTGTTGAGGCAGTAAAAAAATACGCCAAAGGTGACGACAACGTATACGGTTTGTAGTTGTATAATATTATCATATTTTTATATTATTAGACGAATAGTGCAATTTTCACAAAAATTTCACATACAAATCAGCATAAAAGGTATTTACTTTATCAAAAAGCAGTGATATAATTAATCCGGTTAAGAAAAGTTGACCAATTTTCTTATATTGGAGGAGATTATAATGTTCAGATTCACATTACCCCGTGACCTTTATCACGGTGAAGATGCACTCTCAAGTCTTAAAACTTTAGAGGGTAAAAAGGCAATTGTTGTTGTAGGCGGCGGTTCGATGAAACGCTTTGGTTTTCTTGATAAAGCCGTTGAATACTTAAAAGAAGCAGGTATGGAGGTTCAGCTTTTTGAAGGCGTTGAGCCCGACCCCTCTGTTGAAACAGTAATGAAGGGTGCTGCTGCAATGCAGGAATTCCAGCCTGACTGGATTGTTGCAATGGGCGGCGGTTCACCTATTGACGCTGCAAAGGCTATGTGGGCATTCTATGAATATCCCGAAACAACCTTTGAAGATTTGATTACACCGTTCAGCTTCCCCAAGCTCAGAACAAAGGCAAAATTCTGCGCTATTCCGTCTACTTCGGGTACTGCAACAGAAGTTACTGCTTTCTCGGTAATTACAGACTATTCAAAGGGTATCAAGTATCCGCTTGCTGACTTCAACATCACTCCCGATGTTGCTATCGTTGACCCTGCTCTTGCAGAAACTATGCCCAAAAAGCTTACTGCACACACAGGCATGGACGCTATGACTCACGCAATTGAGGCATTTGTTTCCACACTCAACTGCGAATATACAGACGCTCTTGCACTTCATGCAATTAAAATGATTCATGACAACCTCAAGAAGTCATACGACGGCGATATGGCTTGCCGCAGCAAAATGCACGACGCTCAGTGTCTTGCAGGTATGGCATTCTCAAATGCTCTGCTCGGTATTGTTCACTCAATGGCTCATAAGACCGGCGCTGCTTTCTCGGGCGGTCATATCATTCACGGCTGTGCTAATGCTATGTATCTTCCCAAGGTTATCAAGTTCAACTCAAAGGACGCTACAGCAGCAGAGCGTTATGCCCGCATCGCTAAGTTTATTGACCTTAAGGGCGACACAACAGAAGAACTTGTTGACGCACTTATCGCTGAGCTCCGCAGCATGAACGACCAGCTCGACATTCCGCAGGCTATCAAGAACTACGGTCCCGGCGGTGTTAAGGCTGACGAAAGCATCATTGACGAGAAAGAGTTTATGGATAAGCTTCCCGAAACTGCAAAGAATGCAATCGGCGACGCTTGCACAGGCTCTAACCCCCGTCAGCCAAGTCAGGAAGAAATGGAAAAGCTCCTTAAGGCTTGCTACTACGATTTAGAAATTGATTTCTGATTTTTGAAATTTTCATTTTGCCATTCTTTTTAGCATATAAAAAGCTGTCCTTTTCAGGGCAGCTTTTTTTGCTTAAACAATACTTCATTTCTGAACAACAGAATAAGGACGCCAATTGACGTCCTTTCGATTTTAATTCCGAATAAGAATTTTATTTTTAACATACGGAATAACATCGTCCTGTTCAACTCCGATTACGGTTGAGATTTCCTCTTTGATAATCTTTTCGGCTTCACGAAGATACATTTCATCGGAAATATGGAGCTTTCTCCCCTTGCTGTTCTGCGTTCTCCTGTGCAGCCAGATTGATTTCAGCAAAATGAGAATTTCACTTATATTGCCAAACGAAATTGTATTTCTGAATTCTTCTTTCCTAATAACTTCGTTGCTGTTCCACTCAACTTCCTTTGCCGATATATCGTTCAAAACTTTATCAAGCTGAGACTGAGTCATAAGTCTTTTCATTTTTCTTACGAGATTTTCGTTATTTACGGGTACAAACAGCGTTGCTTCATTGTTGGAAATCGGCTTTAGAACATAGTAGCGCATAACTGTTTTACCGAAAACCTTTTCGGTAATATCGGTTATTTCACAAACGCCGTTTACGCTGTAAATAACCTTTTCCCCTTTTTTAAAATTGTCCATGACTTACCCCTTCCGAAACTAAAAAATGCGGCTTGTCAACAGGACTTACGTCTGAAAACAAACCGCACGTTGATTTATTTGATTAACATTATACCACAAATTGTCAGGATTTGTCATAGGCAATTTATCCAAATTTTCAGTCTTTTATCCTTGTGAAAACAGCTTAAACATCGGCAATAAGCTCAACAGGACAGTGGTCTGAGCCGAAAACTTCTGTGTGAATGTCGGCACTTTTAAGCTTATCATCAAGCGATGATGAAGTGATAAAATAGTCAATACGCCAGCCCGCATTCTTCTCTCTTGCCTTAAAGCGGTACGACCACCATGAATAAACGCCCTCCTTGTCGGGATTGAAAAATCGGTATGTATCGGTAAAACCGCTTTCGAGGAGAGCGGTCATTTTTTCTCTTTCCTCGTCGGTAAAGCCTGCATTTTTTCGGTTTGTTTTTGGATTTTTCAAATCAATTTCCTTGTGAGCCACGTTCAGATCTCCGCACATAATAACAGGCTTTTTGCTGTTAAGTTCAAGCAGATATGCTCTGAATGCATCTTCCCACTCCATTCTGTAGTCAAGCCTTTTAAGCTCATTCTGAGAATTAGGAGTGTAGCAGGTTACGCAGTAAAAATTATCAAACTCTGCTGTAATCACTCTGCCCTCTTTGTCATGCTGTTCAATTCCTATTCCGTACGTAACCGACAAGGGTTCCTGCTTTGTAAACAGTGCAGTGCCAGAGTATCCCTTCTTCTCGGCATAGTTCCAATACTGATAATATCCGTCAAGCTCAAGGTCGATTTGCCCCTGCTGAAGCTTTGTTTCCTGAATACAGAAAATGTCTGCATCTGACTCTTTAAAAAAATCAAGAAATCCCTTTGTAACACAAGCACGAAGTCCGTTTACATTCCACGAAATAAATTTTTTCATATTATCACCCGAATTAAGTTTATATGTATAGTATAATGCATTTTACGGTTTTTGTACAGGCAAATTTCAGCTTAATTTAGAATATTATTTAACATAACATTTCGGTGGTGATAATATGTTCGAAATACTCGGTTTCCTTGGGCAATACATTTGTTTTTTTATTCTTCACGTCTGCGGAGGCGGTTCATTTCCAAAACCGCTTTCGGAAAAGCAGGAAAAAATTTACCTTGAACGCTGTGCAAACGGCGACAAAGAAGCACGAAACAAGCTTGTAGAACACAATCTTAGGCTTGTTGCACACATTATAAAGAAATACTACGGAACACAGAGCGAACAGGATGACCTTGTTTCAATAGGAACAATCGGACTTATCAAGGCTGTTGACACATATGATATGAATAAAAATATACGGCTGAGTTCATATGCGAGCAGGTGCATTGAAAACGAAATCCTTATGCACTTCCGCAACGCCAAAAAGAGTGCACAGGACATTTCGCTGAATGAAACGATTGACACCGATAAAGACGGAAATCCGCTTACTCTGCTTGACATTATGGCGGTTGACGACAACATAATTGACACGCTGGATTTAAAATTCAACAGCAGCAAGCTTGGACAATATATCAACGAGGAGCTTGACGAGCGTGAGAAAAGAATAATAATTCTGCGTTACGGGCTTAACGGAAATGAACCGATGACTCAGAAAAACGTTGCAAAGCTCCTTAATATTTCAAGGTCATATGTAAGCAGAATTGAAACTCGTGCACTTAAAATTCTGAAAAAAAGATTCGAAAGCAGTTCAAATCTGTGATTTTCATATTAATGCATATGGGCGACCAAATCTAATGGTCGCCCTACATATATTTAATCGGATTTTTTTAAAGTAATCGTATTGTTGTTATATGAAAGGTCAAGCTTATCGCCCTTTGGCGTGTAATCAAAGGTGTAATTTTGCGAAATCTCAGGCATAAAAATTACAAAAGAATTTTCATCTGCTATATAATTTCCCTTTATCTCAGTACTTTTGCCCGAATTAATGATTTTCAGAACTGCTGTATCTTCGTCAAACTCAAGACTGAGTTCTGCTCCACCATCAAGCTTTGACTCCCATTTTGAAGATTTCAATTCATTTACATAGCCGGAAGTATCGGTTGTGCAAGAAGAAAAAACAAAACATATGGAAATTAAAACAACTGCGACTAATTTTTTCAAAATTCTCACCCGAATCGTAATATACTTAATATCAAAATGCTTTCAAATAAAATATATTAAAATTTAAAATTCTTTATTACCCCTTTACAGTTTTGTTATAATTCTTGAATAGCATAATAACATCTGCTATAGTAATAATGGAATAATTTGGATTTTAGAAACGGAGTGAAGTATTTTGCAGCGTGAAATCAAAGATAATTGTGTTGTTTTTGAGGAAAACGGAGAGGTTTTTAACGCAGGCTGGGCAAGACAATCTGTTTTTGAATACAACAGCGATATGAGCAGAACCTCGGGAAAACACGGAGAGAGCGACTGCTACTTTATTAACAACGGCGAAGTATCTCTGTATCTCTCCGTTGAAAACTACGGAATGGAATTTGCAATAAAAATTGCCGTTGCCGACCTTAAAAGAGGAGGAGTAATCAGCGACTGCGTTATTAAGAAATTTGTTTTATTCAAAAACGAACTCCCCGAATCCGGCAGCAAGGGTGAGCTGCTTTACACCGACAAGCGTATTCAGCTGCAGCTTACAAATACTACCGACGGAAGATTTCTTAAATGTGATTTTATTGACTTCGGAGGGCTTAAAAACCTTTACTTCAACATCACACTGAAAAAAATCAACGGTGAAAGTCTTAACGAATTAGCGCCGTTTGAGCGTGACAGAAAATATTTTTACCTCAAAAGATTTGTACCTAAATTTATTGCAAGCGGAGTAATCAGAGTCGGCGGACTTGAATATTCTTTAAATGAAAATAACACGAGAGCTTACTTTGACTGGACACGTTTTTCTAAGCCGAGAAAGCACAATTACCAAAGATTGAGTGCAGACTGCATAATCGACAGCAAACGTTTTTCGCTTTGCCTTGCAAGCAGAGTCGGTGACAACCGTTACGGCAACGAAAACTGCTTTTTTATTGGCGGAAAGCTTGAAAAGCTGTCTCAGATAAACGTCAAGGGCACAAACGGCAGGCTTGACAGACCGTGGTACTTTACGGCAGGAATTTCAGCAGTAGATATAACATTTAAGCCTTTTACGGTTAAGGGTGAACCTATGGCGGCTGTTATGGATAAAACAACTGTTGTTTTCGGCAGGCTTTACGGACAGATAAAGCGTGTTGACTATGATAATCCGCTTATTCTGGACAATGCTCAGGCGCATATGATTTTTACTGAATTCTGACGCTAATATATACATAAGCAAAAAGACTGTTTCACTTCAAAATGAAACAGTCCTTATAATTTATTATTGTCTAAATCAATCCGTAAGTCTTGCCATCATTGCAAACGCTGTAATAAAACTGATTAAAAGATAGAAAAGCAGAGCAAGCAACGAGCCGTAAGAGATAAAATTGATAGACACGATTGTCAGTATTGAAAATACGCCGAGCAAGCTACATATTATTGAAACGATATTTTTCAGGTTTCTTTCTTTATCAAGTGCGCAGAAGAAAAATCCGACAATCGGTATTACAAGAAAGACAAAAAACAACGGCAAAACCGAACTGAACGCTTCACTCTGTGCTGCGTCCGGAAACTGTCCGCCAAGATATCCGAACATATCAAATACCGTTGCATAAAATCCGAGCTTTGTCGGGTCGGGATTCGGAATTTGCACAAAAGTAAATGTACAGAACAAAATCTGAGCAAGGAAAAGAACGCACTGAGTAATTCTTAATCTTTTTCTTGTCTTATTTTCAGGCTTTTTTAACATATTTATCCTCCGAGAATTTACAAAAATTACGTAATAATATTATTATATCACAACTTTCATCATTGCACAATAGACAAATTTATGATAAAATATAATTGTTAATTTGTAAAGGGAGTGACTTACTATGAGTTATATTAACGAATCGGTAATTTATAATATTTATCCTCTCGGTTTCTGCGGTGCACCACGAGATAACGACGGAAATCTTGTTTACAGGCTCGACAAAATTTATGACTGCATTGAGCATCTGAAAAAAATGTCGGTAAATGTGCTTGTGTTCAATCCGCTGTTTGAAAGCTCACGTCACGGCTATGACACTATCGACTACAGAAAGGTTGACTGCCGTCTCGGAGATAATAATTCTTTTAAGAAAATTTGCAATACATTGCACGAAAACGGAATCAAGGTTATTCTTGACGGTGTTTTTAATCACGTTGGCAGAGATTTTTTTGCATTTAAAGATGTTCAGCAGAATCTCGGAAATTCACGTTACTGCAACTGGTTTCAGAATCTCAACTTTGGCGGCAGAAGTCCGAAGGGCGATCCGTTCTGGTATGAGGGCTGGGCAGGTCACTATGACCTTGTAAAGCTCAATCTTCAAAACGATGAGGTTGTAAATTATCTGCTCGACTCGGTTAAATTCTGGATTGACGAGTTTGATATTGACGGTTTAAGGCTTGATGCCGCTGACTGCATTGACCTTGAATTTTTCAAAAAGCTACGCAATGTATGCAAGTCCAAAAAGCCTGATTTCTGGCTTTACGGCGAAATCACACACGGCGACTATAACAGATGGGCAAATAATGAGCTTCTTGACTCTGTTACAAATTACGAGTGCTACAAGGGCATTTATTCGAGCCATAACGACCACAACTACTTTGAAATAGCTCACTCGCTTAACAGGCAGTTTGGCAACGGCGGTATTTACCGCAATATTTACACCTACAATTTTGTGGACAACCACGATGTAAACAGAATTGCAAGCGACCTTAAAGATAAAAATCATCTTGACAATGTCTATACGCTGATGTATACGATGCCCGGTGTGCCGTCGATTTACTACGGCAGTGAGTACGGAATCGAGGGCAAACGCACACAATTCAGCGATTATGAACTCCGCCCCTGTCTTGACCTTAACAACGTTGAAAATGCAAATTACGATTTGCTCAGTCATATTATTAAGCTCGGTAAAGTCAGACTTGCTCTTGAGGCTCTCAAGTACGGCAAATTTGACAATGTAAACATTATGAATGAAAAGCTTGTTTATAAGAGATTTACCGACAATCAGACTGTGTTTGTTGCGTTCAACCTCACCGACCATGATGAGAGCATCGGATTTGACGCAGGCTGTAATGCAAAACTTACTGATGTTCTTAATGATAACGAGGTTTTCGACGTTAACGGTTACTTTGAGTTACCAATGAAGCCTTATTCATCAAGGATTCTTGTTGTTAACGACGGCAGTTTTAAGGTTGACTTTGACGCTGAATATGAAGTTAAAGCTGTTACAACTGACGCTCCTGAAAAAATTGAAAATACTGTCCAAAAACTCAAAAACATTAAGAAAGGCAGATACCGCCACTTTAAGGGGACAGAATATGAAGTGCTGGGAGTTTCAACTCACAGCGAAACAGGTGAAAAGCTGGTAATTTATATGAGTGTCGACGGAAAAGAAACGCTCTGGGCAAGACCTTATGATATGTTTATCGATGTTATTGAACACAACGGCAAAACGGTTAACCGATTTACTCCCCTGTCTTAAAACAAAAATAAACGGCTGCAACAGAAATTTAACTGTTGCAGTCGTTCTTTTTTAACTTAATTAATTTTGATGCTCTAATTATCCTTACTCAAGTTTAATTCGTTGAGCACCTCTTGAGCCTTGTTTTTTGCAACTTCACTTGATTTTGGAGAAAGGTTTTCGTTGATATAAAAGTCTCGATTTTTCATATTTTTTAGAATATCTGTAATCGGCTTTTCTTCTTCGGGTTTTGCAGAAATAATTTTGCAGGCACAATCACATGCAATTGAAAACTCAGCAATACGCTCAGAATTAAGAGAATTGTAGTATTTATTCTTTAAATTTTCCCAGTAGTTCTGATAATCACAAACAAGCAGATTAGATATTATTTTCCAGACATTCCAGCTGTTAAAAATTGTTTTCTTATCAATTACCTGAGAAATATAGCCTATGTACGGATAGACAATTAAAGGATTTTCTTCACTGATTTTTTCAAGCAGCATTTGTGCCCAAATGTTCATAGGGTTTGAATCACTAAGCATAATATCCGTTATGACAGGAATAAACAATACGTCGTTCTGAGCAAGCTCAACATAATACTCGTCATCTTCTCTTTTCCTAAGCTCAAAGTAAATTCTTTCTAAACCCATAAATACTCTCATTTCGTTTTAAATTTATATTTGAATATCATTCAACAAACAATAATATATTACCACAAATTGCCATGTTTTTCAAGTAACTCGCTGAAAAAGATACAAAAATCCCCGAACATACCGAGTATGTTCGGGGAAAATTGATTTAACTGATTTTCATCTTATAAAGATTACTTCTCTGTGTAATAATACCATGAGCCGCCTGTTTTGCTACCGGCATTTGCAAGGTAACAGTTCATATCTTTAGTAACGACAATATCATTAGTCTGATTATTCCAAGTAGATTCAGTATCCTTAAAGAGGAAACACTTTGCGCCGGGTGAAAGAGGAGTTGCAAAATCGTAATACCAGATATTTGTACCTTCAATTTTGGTCATAGCAACTGCTGCATTTCCAAGACCGCTTTCAGCCCATCCGTAAATATATACTTCTGACCACTTTGTCTTTGAGTTATCAAAATAAACTCTTGAAAGTTCAAAAGCGGGCTTTTCTTCTGCAACATATGGGCCAACAGATACCTGCTCATCATTGCTGAGAGTTACGCAGTTATTTGTCTTTGAAACCTTTGCTGACCAGCAGTTGTAAACATTGCCTGTATCGCCGGCAACGGGTGTTTCATAAACAGCCTCGAGATAACGATAAACCACGCAAGAAGTCATAGTTGAAGGAACTTCTGCTGTATAAACATTCGGATAAGCATTCTCGTCTTTCTCAAGAACGTAGCTTTCACCTGTGCTGTTGTCATATACAAAGAGTGTAACGCCGTCGTCTGTCATCCAGCCAAGAGTTGTCTTGAAGTAGAATGTGTATGTATCAGCAGACGGAGCAGTTGTAGGCTCTGTTGCAACAGTTTCCTCAGTTGCTTCTGTAGGTGTTGTTACAGGCTCGGAAATAAGTTCATATGAAAGTGTGAGTGTTCCGTCTGCATTTTCAACAAGTGTGAGAACTGACTCACCTGCAGGAATCATAAGCTTATTAGCTGTTACTCCAAGACCGCTTGCATTATAAAGAGTTACTTCTGTAACTGCGCCCTGCCAGTCGTCTGTCATAAACCACTCGTTATCAGGAGTTTTAACGCCAACATAGCTTGTCTGGTCAAAGTTTACTGTTACTTTTCCGTCAACGAATTTGTAATCACCGAGGTTTTCGTAATCTTCTTCACATCCGTAGTTTGCACCGTTGATGTAACCGAAGAGGTAATAATCCTTTGAAAGAGGAGGATTTGTCGTTTCGGACTCTGTAACTTCTGTTGCTTCTGTAGGAGTTGTTACAGGCTCGGAAATAAGCTCGTAAGAAAGTGTGAGTGTTCCGTCTGCATTTTCAACAAGTGTGAGAACTGACTCACCTGCAGGAATCATAAGCTTATTTGCTGTTTCATCAAGATCCTTTGTGTTATAGAGTGTAACCTCTGTAACTGTGCCCTGCCAGTCGTCTGTCATAAACCACTCGTTATCAGGAGTTTTAACGCCGACATAGCTTGTCTGGTCAAAGTTTACTGTTACTTTGCCGTCAACGAACTTGTAGTCGCCGAGGTTTTCGTAATCTTCTTCACATCCGTAGTTTGCACCGTTGATGTAACCGAAAAGATAATAATCCTTTGAAAGAGGAGGATTTGTTGTTTCGGGCTCTGTTGCAACTGTTGCAGTTGGTTCGGGCTCTGTTACTGTTGTTTCGGGTTGTGTTACAGTTGTTTCGGGTTCTGTAGCAACTGTTGTATCGGGCTCTGTGGCAGGTGCGTAAGGCTGACCTGTAAGACCCCAATTAGGATCACTGACGATGTACTTCTGAATCATTGTTGCGTCTATAACATTGATTACACCGTCATCGTTAACATCACCAAGTACAAGATATTCATCAGCAATAGAAGTTAAACCTGCACTGTGTTTCTGAATTAATGTAGCGTCAGCAACAGTTACATAGCCGTCACCGTTTACATCGCCGTAAATCATAGTACCTACGGGAGTTGTTGTAGGAGCAGGAGCTGATGTTGTGGGAACGGGTGCTGTTGTTGTAGGAGCAGGTGCTGTTGTTGTAGGAACTGTAGCAACTGTGCCCTTTGTAACATCTGTAGCCTCAACAGGTGTGCCTGCAGAAGGAACAATTGTTGTTGAGTTCCAACCTGATGTTGATCTGCCCGTTAAGATCTTTGAACTTCCGTCAAGCTTAAGTTTTGTTCTTGCACCGTCAGCAGGATGCTGATTACCGTTTGAATCACTGATGATTACATATGTGTTGCTTGAATGAGCAAGGTCATAATTAGATTCTGAAGCTTCCTTTGTTGTTTTATCCTCTGCAATGCAGGAGTTAGATGAAACCTCTACATAATAGTAACCTGTAGCCGGATCTATTTTCATAGTCTGACCGGGCCAAGAAGCATTTTTATAAGTAGTTGTTGATGAAGTATCTTCATCATAGATATAAATGTTGAAAGGAGCCTTCCATGAAGAAATTTTTGATGAGTCAAAGAATATGTAAACTCCTGAAGAAGCCGCCTCTTTCTTTGTATACTTATATGAAGCTGTTGTAGTCTTTGTGCCGTCTGTAGCGGTAAGTGTAAGGTTGATTGTTTCACCGTACTTATAATCAGATCCTATGCGGATTGTTGTTTTGCCTGTATAAGTAACGGGAGTTGAATCATCAAGGCAGTATGTACCCGAAGTTGCATTTTCAAGACCGAGCTCAACAGTCATTGTTTCGCCATTGAAGGTACCGCTTTCAACAGAACAGGTGTTCTTTGGAGTTGTTGTTCCGCTGTAAACAACTGCAACGCCTGTGCTGCCGATTGAGCCTGTTAAAACGCCGCCTGAAACAGTGAACTTATTGCCTGTGATTGTGTCAACATAGTTACCGTCTGCAATACCTGTTCCTGAAATGCTTACGCTCTTTGTTGTGCCTGTGCAGTTAGCAAGAACGATACCGCTTGTGCCTCTTGCAACGTATGCAACACCGTCAGAAGAACCGAGCTTTTCGCTCTGACCTACAAAGAGGTTGTGGAACTTGTTTACTTCGGAAACAGCTGTGCTCTTGTAAGCTGTGTCTGTAGCAGCCTCGCCCATGAGAGCAGCGCCGGGACGTGCAAAGTAAAGAGCTGTTGAATCTTTTCTTGAAGCAACGATTGCCCAAGCCTTGATTACGTCTTCATCGGAAATGCCTGCTGTGTTAGCAATACCTGCCGAGCCTGACTCGCCCTCGTATGTATCGTGGGATTCAGCCCAGAGGACAGCATTTGAAGCACTTACGCCTGACTTATAGCTTGAGTTTGCAGCAGTTGAAGCATTACCCTTTGAAACAGCAGCAAGAACAGCGTCACCTGTTCTGTTGTCTGTTACATTGATATATTTTGTGTAAGAGCCGTAGCTTCTGCCGCTGCCGCAGGTGTTAAGAATTTCACCGTAGATGTAAAGGTTGCCGCCTGTCTTCTCTTTGTAATAGCTTTCAGCGGCTGATGTGATGTTCGGCCAGTAATTTGAAGCATATGAGCCGTCATCAGGAGTTTCAATATGCTTTGCTGCATCAAAACGGAAGCCGTCAACACCGCAGTCAATGCACTCTTTGAGGAGTGAAATTACAGCATTCTGAACATTTGTGTTGCCTGTGTTAAGGTCGGGACAAGCCGAAACGTGACCCTGAACTACACTCTGAATTGAGCCGTCGCTTGCACTACCAGTAAAGGAATGGAAGTAAGAACTCTTATTTGTGTAGAAATCGGGCTGATAGGTTTTAACCTGTTCGCTTAATGAGTTGGGGTCGGATTCAACTTCGTTGCCCATGTGGTTTGATACGATATCGCAGATAATTTTGATACCGTATTTGTCTGCCTCTGTGCAAAGTGACTTAAGGTCTTCCTTTGTGCCGAGCCATGACTTCTGTGCAATTGACATACTTACGGGCTGATAGAGTTTCCACCACTGACCCGCAACGTCGTTAGAAGTACCGTAGTCCTTTGCCTGCTGAACAGGAGAGGTCTGAACGGTTGTGTAGCCTGCCGCTGCGATAGCAGGGAGGTTTTCTTTGATTGTGTTATAAGACCAGTTGAATGCGTGAAGCATTACGCCGTCCTTGACTTCACTTTGTATTGCCGAATCGGAAGAAACGGAAGATACCGAAGCGTCGGTTGTTTCAGCAGCGCTGACCGAAGCCGTGAAAGCAAAGGATGAAGTAATCATTGTAGCCGCAATAGCAAGACTTACAACTTTTCTGAGAGCTTTCATTGAAAACATCCTTTCATAATTATTCAGTGTTATTATAGCAAATTCGGCAAAAAAAGTATATATTTTATCTTACAAATTACCAATGTAATTTTTGTGCAATTTTAACGTTATTTTGCAATTAAATAAAATATTTTTGCTCTGATTTTGCAATATTTTATAAAATTTTTGTCAATATAAATTTTTTACATATTATCAATTGACTTTTTACTTATATTAGAATATAATTTTTAGTGGTCTTTTTACGGAGAATCTTAAAACATCGGATTCACCTCAGATCATAGTTATGTCTTTACAAAGAAGTAATTTGTAGGGGCGGACTGTGTTCGCCTGCAATCAATCTGTACTTGCAGACGCAGCGCATCCGCCCCCTTTCTGATTTTTATTATTTTTTCGGAACAGGGGTGCATAAATGGAGCAGACAGCAAAAAACACTATCGTTTCACTAAAAGATATTTTTGTAAGGTTTGACGGCGAGGTTATTCTCAACCATATTAACCTTGATATTCACGAAAAAGAATTCGTAACTATTTTAGGTCCCAGCGGCTGCGGAAAAACTACTACTCTGCGTATTATCGGAGGTTTTGTTGAGCCCGAAAGCGGTGATGTCATTTTTGACGGAAAGCGCATAAACGGCACTCCCCCGAACAAAAGAAACGTCAATACCGTTTTTCAGAAATATTCCCTGTTTCCGCATCTGAATGTCTTTGACAATGTAGCTTTCGGTTTAAAACTTAAGAAAGTTCCAAAGGACGAAATAAAGAAAAAGGTTACTAAAATGCTTGCTACCGTTGACCTCAAGGGTTACGAAAAACGCAGTATTTCAAAGCTTTCGGGCGGACAGCAGCAGCGTGTTGCGATTGCAAGAGCACTTGTCTGCGACCCCGATATTATTCTGCTTGACGAGCCTTTGGGTGCTCTTGACCTTAAGCTGAGAAAATGTATGCAGCTTGAGTTAAAGGAAATTCAGCAGAAAACCGAAAAAACCTTTATATATGTAACGCACGACCAGGAAGAAGCTCTTACTATGAGTGACAGGGTTGTTGTTATGAACAACGGTGTGATTGAGCAAATCGGCACTCCGGAGGACATCTACAACGAGCCGGTTAATGCATTCGTTGCTGACTTTATCGGCGAGGCTAATATTTTAAACGGAACTATGATTGATGACTGCCGTATCAAAATTCTCGGCAGAGAGCTTGAATGTGTTGACAAGGGATTCGGAAAAAACACTCCCGTTGACGTTGTTATCCGCCCCGAGGATATTGAAATTACTTCTCCCGAAAACGGTCAGCTTGTCGGCACTGTTGAAAAGCTGACATTCAAGGGTGTTCACTATGAGATAAGCGTCAGGTGCGGAAAGTGTGAAATACTCATACACTCCACAAAGTCTGCCGAAATCGGCAGTGAAATAGGAATGAGAGTGATTCCGTTCAACATTCAGATTATGAACAAGCTTCTTCCGTTCTATGACAATGTGATAGAAACCGAGGTTACATATTCAAGCGAGGACGAAAATTACTTTGAATTTGAGCTTGAGGGTGAAACCGTTAAGGTTGAAAACAAGTATTTTCCGCAGGGTACAAGCGTAAAAATCACGCTTCCTCCCGAGGCTCTCTCGCTTGCAGGTGACGGAATCGGTCACTTAAAGGACGTTTACATTGAATCTGTTGTCTACAAAGGTGAGCACAACGAAATTATCCTTGAATCAGACGAGAGAAAATGGCTTATGTTAAGCGACACCGACGAGCAGGTTGCAACGTATGTTCCGCTTGCGTTTGACTTCTCAAAAGCTCAGTTTGAAGTTATCAACAAGGCTGAGGAGGGCTGATTATGAAATCAAGAAAGCCCTCTATCCCCTACATCATCTGGATGGTAATATTCACGATGATTCCGATTATTATGATCGGATACACCGCATTTACCGACAAGAACGGCAACTTTTCACTTGAACCGTTTGCAAATGCGTTTTTCTATACGGGCGTATTTATGAAATCCCTCTGGATTGCACTCATATCAACTGCAATCTGCCTTGTGCTTGCATATCCTCTTGCGTATATCATCACAAAAATGAAACATTCAACGCAGAACACCGTAATTATGCTTATGATGATTCCTATGTGGATGAACTTTCTTCTGAGAATTTACGCTTGGGTTACGCTGTTGCAGGATAACGGACCGATTGATATGCTGCTTTCAATGCTCGGAATACATGCAACATATATCGGCAACACGGGCGCAGTTGTGCTGGGTATGGTTTACGAATATCTGCCTTTTATGGTGCTCCCGATTTACACTGTTATGAGCAAAATTGACGGCGGTCTTATTGAGGCGGCTCAGGATTTAGGTTCAAACAGCTTTGCCGTTTTCAGAAAGGTTATTTTCCCGCTGAGTATTCCCGGAGTTATTTCGGGGATTACAATGGTGTTTGTGCCAAGCGCCAGCACCTTCCTTGTTTCGCAGTATTTAGGCGGAACCGACGACATTATGATAGGCGATATTATCGACAAGATCTTCTGGACAGACCAAAACACAGGCTCGGCTATTTCGCTTATTCTTATGGTGTTTATCTTCGTGTTCCTCATTCTTATGAATTTCTTTGGTGATGAGGAGGCGATTGCGTGAAAAAAACAAAGAAAAAAAGCGGAATACTTTCAAAAATCTATATCGCTTTGATTATGATTTTTCTTTATGCGCCTATTGCCGTACTGATTTTCTACTCTTTCAACAAGGGGAAATCCACGGTATGGCAGGGATTTTCGCTTAAATGGTATGAACAGCTTTTTAAAGACGATAATATTATGAACGCTCTCGGCAATACAATCATAATAGCCGTGCTTGCTTCATTTTTTGCCACAATTCTCGGCACTGCCGCCGCAATAGGAATTAACAACTTCAAGGGTAAAAAGCGTGTGCTTATTCAGAATGCGTCTAACATTCCGATTATCAGTCCCGACATTGTAATGGGCGTTTCGCTTATGCTGTTGTTTACGTTCCTCGGCGTTATGTTCAACTTTGAAATGGGCTTTGTAACGGTGCTGATTTCGCATATCTGCTTCTGCGTACCGTTCGTTGTTCTCAACGTTATGCCGAGAATAAGGAGAATGGACAGCAGTATTTACGACGCCGCTCTTGACCTCGGGTGTAATCAGTGGCAAGCGTTCTACAAGGTTGTTATTCACGAGCTTATGCCCGGAATTTTCTCGGGACTGCTTATGAGTTTCACCTATTCGCTTGATGACTTCATCATCACCTACTTTACGAGGGGTGCAAAATTTCAGAACCTGTCGATTGAGATTTACTCAATGACGCACAGGAGAATTTCACCGAAAATCAACGCTCTTTCAGCTTTACTGTTTCTTGCGGTGCTTATCATTATGATTATTATTAATCTGCGTGACAGGCACGAGGAAAAGGTAAAAGCACAAAAGACGTGATAAAAATATATTTTAAGGGAGATTGAGAAATGAAAAGAACAATCAGTATTATCCTTGCTGTTCTGATGACAGCATCGTTTGCAGCCTGTTTTTCGGGTTGCGGCAACAGCAGTAGTGCAGGTGAAGTAAACGTCTACAACTGGGGCGAGTATATCGCAAACGGTGAGGACGACCTTATGGACGTTATCGACGAATTTGAAAGCGAAACGGGAATTAAGGTAAACTACACCACCTACGAAACGAACGAGGAGCTTTACAATATGCTGAAAAACAGCAACGTAAGCTACGATGTTATTATTCCGTCGGACTATATGATAAGTAAGCTCATCGAAGAGGATATGCTGCTTGAACTTGATTTTGACAACATTCCGAATTATGAAAATATTATGGACCGCTTCAAAAAGCTTGACTGTGACCCGGAAGGAAAATACACAGTCTGCTACAGCTGGGGCGTTACCGCAATGGTCTATGACAAAACAAAGGTAAGCAAGAAACCGACCTCGTGGGACGCACTCTGGGACGAAAGCCTTAAAGGTCAGATTCTTATGTTCAACAACAGCCGTGATGCAATGGCAATTGCAATGCAGCTTTGCGGAATCAACCCTGCAAACTGCACAAAGGACGATGTTGACAAAGCGGCAAAAAAACTTGCTGAGCAAAAGCCGTTACTTAAAAAGTACGTTATGGATCAGGTGTTTACCGAAATGGAAAAAAGTCAGGCCGCAATTGCTCCGTATTACGCAGGAGACGTTGTGACTATGATGGAGGCAAACGAGGACCTCGACTATGCAATGCCCGAGGACGGTGCAAATCTTTTCTATGACGCAATGTGTATTCCGAAATGCAGTAAAAATAAGGAAAACGCTGAGAAGTTCATCAACTTTATGCAGAAACCCGAGGTTGCCGCAGATAACTGCAAATACCTCAATTACGGCACACCGAATCAGAAAGCATATGACGAGTACCTTGACGAAGATATGAAGAACAACGAGCTTATCTTCCCAAGTGACGAATATCTTGACAAATGCTATGTATTCACAAATGTTCCCGACGACGTATATTCATACATGCAGGAACAGTTCGTAAAAATTCAGGCTGAATAAGCTGAATAAATAATTTATATCTAAAAACATTTCAGGGACGGCAAAAACCGTCCCTGTTTTTACTTTATTATAAAACTGTTCCGAAATGGTCGGGCAAAATAGCTTTTGTAATATCAATCAATCTATCTGCCCGAATTGCGTGTCGAGGCACTCGACTCATAATCATCAAGAAAGCTGTGCTCAACTCCGTTTGACTTATACCCCACCATTGTGTCAAGGCAGACGGAATGAATACTGTTGAAAATGCTCTTTTCGATATTCGGGTTTGTTTTTTTAAGCTCCTTTATAAGCTGTTTTATCTCCTGACGTTTTGAGTCGCCCGTTCCGTTCTCGCAGTTTTCGGTAAATCGGCAGGCGCACTGAATAAACTCCAGTCCGTTGTACTTCTGCCACGCAATTATTGCGTCCTCGTGAATACAGTACATCGGGCGGATAAGCTCCATTCCCTTAAAGTTCGTACTGTGCAGCTTTGGCGGCATTGACTGAATCTGTGAGCCGTAGAACATACCAAGCAGAGTGGTTTCGATTACATCATTAAAGTGATGACCGAGCGCAATTTTGTTGCACCCCAGATCCTGCGCCTTTTTGTAGAGATGTCCTCTCCTCATTCTTGCGCAGAGGTAGCAGGGGGATTTCTCCGTTTTGTCGGCTACGGTGAAAATATTTGTTTCAAAAACCGTAATCGGAATATGCAGAAGTCTTGCATTATCCTCAATCTTTTTGCGGTTTTCCGCATTATAGCCCGGGTCCATTACAAGATAGACAAGCTCAAACGGTACTTCGCTGTATTTGTGAAGCTCCTGCAAAAGCTTCGCCATAAGCATTGAATCCTTGCCACCCGAAATACAGACAGCAATTTTATCTCCTGCGTTTACAAGTTTATAATTCTTTAATGCGATTAAAAACGGATTCCATATTCTTTTTCTGTAAGTTTTGATTATACTGCGCTCGACAAGCTCGTGTTTTTCAAGTTCTCTGCCCATATTCTGCTCCCCGAAAGTTGTTTATTCGTGAGAATTATAGCATAAATTGATAAATAATACAACAACCGCTCCGTTTTTAATTCGGGGCGGCTGTTGCATATATAAAAAATATTTATTTACGTATAAACAGAATTCCGAGCGTATTCGGTCCGCAATGGGTTGTTACCGTACAGCCGGCCGTGGTTTCAAGAATCTCCTTAAAATCGGGGCAGATTTCAAGTATCTTCTGCCTTACTGCTTCGACGTCTTCTTCACTGCACTTTGTATGCGTTATAAAAATTCTGCTTTTATCTATGTCATCTCTGCCACGTAAGCGCTCCTCAACATAGCTAAGCATAACTCTGCTGATGTTACCGCGATATTTTTTACCGGGACTCATCTTGCCGTCTTTAACTTCAATGCAGGGCTTTAATTTCAAGAGATTTGCACCGAAAGCCGCAAGTGCAGAACAACGTCCGCCCTTGTAGAGATAATCAATGCTGTCAACTACAAAGCTTGCTTCAATTTTCGAGGTAAGCGCTGAACACTCCTCGTAAATTTCTTTTGCTGATTTGCCGTTCTGAGCCATCTCTGCACCGTGCAAAACTGCAAGTCCCTGTCCTGTTGAGAGATTTCGGGAATCTACAACATACACCCCTCCGATTTCCTCAGCCGCCATACAGGCGTTATGATGCGTACTTGAAAAATCACTGCTTATATCAAAGTGAACAATCTCATATCCCTGCTCTCGCCAGAATTTAAAAGTATCAAGATAATCTCCGATATTTGCGGCGCTTGTAGATGGAAGCTTGCCGTTTTTGTCAACGTATTCGTAAATATCTTCCGGCGCAACCTCAAGTCCGTCACGTTTGGTTTCGTCATTCAGCACAACGTACAGAGGTACAATGCTGATGTCATACTTTTCAAGTAATTCCTTTGAAAGGTCGCAGGTACTGTCAGAAATAATCTTTACTTTCATCATTATTCTCCAAACTTTTAACTAATTTATTTATTTTATATTCATTTTAACATACATTCAAATATTATTCAATAGTCAGCGCAAAATAAAACAGCCGGATTTTAACCCGACTGTTTTAATAGTTTGATACCAAATATCAAGTTTAAACTTCTGCGATTACCTCTACCTCAACAAGAACGTCCTTAGGGAGCTGTTTTACTGCTACGCAGGAACGAGCGGGCTTTTCGGTAAAATATTTGCCGTAAACTGCGTTAAAAGCCGCAAAGTCCTCCATATTTTTGAGGAAGCATACTGTCTTTACAGCCTTATCAAGTGAACTGCCTGCTGCCTCAAGAACATTCTTGAGGTTTGTGCAAACCTGCTCGGTCTGCTCCTCAATTGTTACAGCCTCAACGTTACCGCTTGCGGGGTTAATTGCAATCTGTCCTGAAGTAAAAACAAGTCCGTTTGCCTTTACTGCCTGTGAATAAGGTCCGATTGCGTCGGGTGCATTTTTAGTATAAATCTTTTCCATTTTAATTACCTCCGTATTTTATACAAGCTTAAAACCTGCATCTGTCAGTGCTTTTGTGATTTCTCTTACATGCTCGTAATTCTTGGTTTCAAGCACGATTCTGAGATAACATCCGGTTACGTCTGAGCCTTCGCTTGCTCTTTCGTGGTGAATTGAAATTACGTTTGCTCCGAGGTCAGCGATAATCTTTGAAACAGCAAGAAGCTGTCCGGGCTTATCCTGAAGTTCAATGCAGACAGTCTGCTGTCTGCCTGTCATAAGAAGTCCTCTCTTGATTACCCTTGAAAGGATTGTAACGTCAATGTTACCGCCTGAAACTATGCAGACAACCTTTTTGCCCTTTACGGGGAGCTTGTTGAACATAACGGCAGCCAAAGGAGCCGCACCTGCGCCCTCTGCAATCATCTTCTGTGTTTCAATCAGCTTTAATATTGCAGAACAGATTTCGTCGTCACTTACAGTTACAATATCGTCAACGTACTTCTTTATGTATTCAAATGTATGCTCACCGGGCTCTTTAACCTGAATACCGTCAGCAACTGTGGAAACGGAGTCAAGTGTAACAATCTTGCCCTGCTTAATCGACTCATACATTGAAGGAGCGCCCTCTGCCTGAACACCGTAAACCTTGATATTGGGGTTAAGGCTCTTTATTGCGCAGGCAACACCCGAAAGCAGTCCGCCACCGCCGATTGCGGCAACAACAGCGTCAACATCGGGCATTTCGTTAAGAATTTCAATACCGATTGTACCCTGTCCTGCGATTACATTTTCATCATCAAACGGATGAATGAACGTGTAGTTCTTCTCATCACGAAGTCTTAAAGCCTCGTTGTAAGCGTCATCATAAACACCGGGCACCATACAAACGTCTGCACCGTAACCCTTTGTAGCCTCTACCTTTGAAATAGGAGCACCGTCGGGCAGGCAGATAAGCGACTTGATTCCGTACTTTGTAGCGGCAAGTGCAACGCCCTGCGCATGGTTACCTGCTGAGCAGGCAATTACGCCCCTCTTTTTCTCCTCGTCTGAAAGCTGTGAAATTTTGTAGCCTGAGCCTCTGACCTTGAACGAACCCGTAATCTGAAGGTTTTCGGGTTTGAGGTAAATATCGCACTCATCTGTAATAGACTGTGCTTTTACAAGGTGAGTCGGTCTGATTACGTCTTTCAGAACATATGAAGCATGATATATCTTGTCGAGTGTCAGCATAATATTCTTCCTTTTCCATTAATATACACTTTTATAATTTTAGAACATTATCACGATAAAATCAAGGATTTTTTTAAATTAGTAAAGAATTTATAGTTTTTATACTAAATCCTGATTAAAAGCTTTATAAGATTTTTGAGCATATTTTTTGTCAGGCGAGTGAGATTCCGCAGAAATGCTGATGCATTTCGAGAACAGCTCACGAAGTCTGGCATAAAATATGCCAAAAAGATATTTTAGTTTTTAATTAGGTTTTAGTATTAGCAGGATTAAATAATTTTAATTGCAAATTTATTCGCAAAAGCAAAACCGTCCGACTTTTTTGCCGAACGGTTTTGGGAAATTATGAAAATGGTATTGACAGAATTTATAAGTTAGCTTTTGCTAACCACGTTTATTCTACATTAATCAAGCACGATTGTCAAGAATAATTTTGTAAAAAATAATGTAATAAGGTCTATTTGTTTAATTTACATAAGTGTAGGGTTAGTGATTGCTAACCGTTTGTTTATTTTATAATAACAATTGATTTTAAAGAAATAATATGATATTATTTCCTTATTAGGATACTTTCAGAATACATTAAACCAATATTTTATTCAAGGAGTGCTTGAAATGCAGTTAAAGGAATCAGGTGAAATGTACCTTGAAACCATTTATATACTAAACAAGAAAACAGGATTTGTACGCTCGATTGACGTTTGCGAGCATATGGGCTATTCAAAGCCGAGCGTAAGCCGAGCAGTAGGACTTTTAAAAGAGGGCGGCTATCTGACTGTTTCTAAGGACGGTGCACTTAACCTGACAGAACTCGGTCAGGAAATTGCAGAAAAAACCTACGAACGTCACACCGTACTTTCCGCTCTGTTTGAAAAGCTCGGCGTCAGCAGTGATACAGCTGTTGCCGACGCCTGCAAAATTGAACACGTTATAAGCGACGAAACTTTTTCTGCGCTGAAAAAGCATCTTGAGCACAACGCTTGACGCTGTCTGCCGATTTTGATTTTGCATTTTTGTATGGATGGAATGAAATAAATGAAGATTTATCTTGCAGGACCTTTTTTTAATGAAGAAGAAATTAAAAATATTGAAAAAGCAGAAAAAATACTTTTTTCACGAGGCTTTGACGTATTCAGTCCCAGACTTAACGAAGTAAGAAACGAAGAAAACACTCAGGACAAGCTCTGGTCAAAAGAAACGTTTATGAACGACAAACGCTTTATTGACTGGGCAGACGTTGTTATTATGCTATACTACGGAGGCTACAGCGACAGCGGAACGGCTTGGGAATGCGGCTACGCTTACGGAACAAACACGCCCGTTGTTGTAGTTCACCTCGGCAAGGATTCTAACCTTATGGTGCACGAGGGCTGTCACAGCAACATTACGCTTGACGAGCTTGAAAGCTACGATTTTACAATGCTTCCGCCAAAACCTTATATGGGAAAAATGTTTTAAGTCGGGTACCTCTACACGCAATTCGTTCAGACAGATGATATAGCAAACCTGTTTTATCTGACCGTTTCTGAACAGTTACCTGAGTTCCCTATAAAGTAAAAAATCCGATTGATTTCGTTTTCAGAATCAATCGGATTTTATTTTTAAGTTTTTAAATTATCAGTCGTTTTCTCTTTTTCTTACAAAATAAGCAATTCCTGCGAATGCTGAAAGCGCTGTAAGAAGCAGTGCTGCAACAGATACTGAGCCTGTCTGAACTGCATTGTTATTTGTAGTTTTTGTTGCTGTGTCTTTAGTTGCCTGCTTTGTAGCCGAAGTTGCGTCGGGAGTAGTAGTCGGAACAACAGTAGTAGGTGCAACTGTTGTAGGCTCTACAGTTGTCGGTTCAGCGGTGGTTTCAGGTACTGTTGTTTCGGGCACTGTTGTTTCGGGTACTGTTGTAGGCTCGTCCGGAGTTGCCTCAGCTCCTGTAAGCGCAGGAAGAATTGTTGAAAGGTCGACAGTCTTTTCATCTGCATTGTCAGCCTTTGCCGAAATGCTGTAATTTACTGTTTTTTCAACCTGTGAGGGCGCAAAGTCTACAGTCCATGAAACCTGCTTTTCTTCGCCTGCAGAAAGGTTTCCAACGTTGATTGTCTGCTCGCCTGAGAAAGTCATTTCTTCTGCTGCATTAAGCGTAACAGTTACGTTTTCAAGTGTATTTTCGCTTGAGTTCTTAATGTATGCTGTTACGGTTGAAGGCTCATAGGCTGTGTTTTCTTCATTGATTTTTGCAGTGTTATCACCGTAACCTGCAAGCTGAAGCTCACCCGAAGTATCTGCTACAAACTTGCCTAAACCGTAGTACATTTTATATGTTCTTGTTTCGCCGGGATTCAGAGTTTTGGGATTCCATACAGAAGTAACGGAACTGTCGCCGATTAAATCGCCGTCAGTTGTTGTAATATTCCATGTTGTATTTTTACTCTTTAACCATGAAATAAACTGAACATAATCTGCCTTATTTGATGAAGTCTTGTCAAAGGTTCCGAAAGATATTACCGAAGGATTATCAAAGCTGTCAAAAACCTGATAATACTCGGGAATTTCAGAGCCTGTGAAAGTTCTCTCAGTTTCAACAGAGCCTACGTTGGGAATTCTGAAAGGTGCGTCGTCGTTATCTCCGAGCATTGTATCAATCATAATTCTTACGCCGGCTTCGTGAGCAACTGTATCGTTATTTGTAAGAGTATATTTGATTTCAACCATATCGTCTCTGCCGGTTGCGTTGCTTCTTACAAAAGTGTAATTCTGACGAATGTCAACACCCTTAAAGCTCTTTGTTGAAACGTGGGTTTTGTTAGCAGCGTCAAATCCTGCAGTCATATTTGAATCATACATATAATCATATGCGTCTGTTCTGCCGTCAACATAGATTACATTGTGGCTTGTGGAGCCGTATAATCCGTATAAGAGTCTTTGGTCATCATCATTCGGATTGTCAGGATCACCGTTTGTTGTATACATTCTTAAACCGCCGTCATCATCACAGGAAATCTTTATGTAGTCGTTATACATACTCTCTCCGTCAACGGTGACGTCGTTTCCTGCAGCTGCAGATGTAAAGCCGACAGAGCTTAACAGTAATGTGCACACTGCAAAAACTGAAATTGCTTTTGTTTTTTTACTCATTTGTTCTACTCCTTAAATAAATATAAAATAAGAGAATTTGCCCGTATAATTATATCTCATGACAATATTTAATGCAATATTTTATTTTTATCTATCCTAAATTTTGTATTTATGCATAAATTCATTATTTATTTACGCATTATATTATTGTTTTACACAATCAGCAATTACAAATTAAAATACATATTTAAAAATAATTTGTTATATTTATACATAATGCAATTTACTTTAATACTTAACGTGACTGTCTGGAATTTTTTAAAATCATATTTAATTCCTTTTATGCCGATAAAATCTTTATTTCATTGACAAATGTCAAAAAAGTTATATAATATAATTGTTTTAGAGCGCCTGCTGTCGATCTGCCGTTTTGGGTAGAGTATGCAGTATGCGAATGTTTTTTATAATTTATCTCATTTTTGTGATTCATTATACACTCTTAATTCTTTTACAGAATATTATTTAGTGCTATTCAAGGCAAATTAACAATGAACGGAAGTGACCGTATGTAAAACAGCTTTGCGATTTTCCTTTATCCGTTACGAATTTCTTGTTAAAATTTAATTTCAGATTGGATGATATTATTGTTTACTATATTTAAGGAACATAAGGGATTTGGTAAGCAAATCCTGTTGCTTGCCAAAAACGAGCTTATCAAAACATACAAAGGCGCTGTAATCGGTCCTTTCTGGGCTGTTGTAAAGCCTGCTTTTACTATTTTTGTTTACTGGTTTGCATTCTCCTGCGGTATCAAAACGCTTAAATCGGTCAATATAAACCTCGGTGGTCCCGAGCCGTTTTCAATTGATTTCTTTACATTTATGTTCATCGGAATCATTCCGTGGTTCTTCATTCAGGACAGCATTACTCAGGGTGCAAAAACTCTGCGTACCAACAGGCAATTTATTACAAAAGTCAAATTTCCTGTTTCAACGATTCTGACTTACACAAGCATTTCAAGACTTTATGTGCATATTTTCCTCGTTGCGATTATGTACGTTTACGTTCTTTTTGCGGTTGGTCCGAGCTGGTATAACCTTCAGTTCTTCTTCTACTGTCCGCTGATGTTCCTGTTTTTCCTTGCGCTGTCGTGGTCTACTGCGCCAATGTCGGCGTTCAGCAAGGACTTTGAAAGCTTAATTGTTTCGATTATGTCGGGTATTTTCTGGCTGTCGGGTATTATGTATGATTCATACGGATTTGTTGAACAGCCTGTTCTTAACTTTGTTATGCTTTTTAACCCGATTAACTTCTTTGTCAACGGCTACCGCAACTGCTTCCTCTACAACAGACCGTTCTTTGAGTATAAGACGGAACTTGTAATCTTTCTTGCAGAATTTGCAGTTGTCTTCTTCCTCGGTATCTTTAACTACAACAGACTCAGGAAAAAGCTTCCTGACGTACTTTAAGAGGAGGGTAGTTTTATGGCTGAACCGATTATTACCTTTAAAAACGTAAGCAAAACCTATATTCTCTATAAAAACGACCAGGCTCGTTTTAAGGCGCTTTTTATAAAACCAAAGAATCCTAAGACGAACAAAGCGCTCAACAACGTTTCATTTGAAATTAACAGGGGCGAATCTGTCGGAATTGTCGGCGACAACGGCGCAGGCAAATCGACACTGCTTAAGATGATTACGGGCGTTGCTTTTCCCGATGAGGGCGAGATTATCGTAAACGGCAAGGTTGCCGCTCTGCTTGAGCTTACCGCAGGCTTTTCTATGGAAATGACGGGCAGAGAGAATATTTATCTCAAGGGCTACATTCTCGGTCTTGAAGACGACTACATCAAGACTATTGAGGAAAATATAATTGAATTTGCAGAGCTCGGCGACTACATTGACCAGCCTGTCAGGACTTATTCAAGCGGTATGAAAATGCGTCTTGGATTTGCAATTAACGTAAACATTGAGCCTGACGTTCTTGTTGTTGACGAGGCTCTCGCAGTAGGCGACGCATCTTTTAAAAAGAAATGTAAAAACAAGATTAAAGAGATTATTGCCGCAGGTACTACGGTGCTTTATGTAAGCCACAGTGCCGCTTCAGTCAAGGAAATCTGCCCACGCTCAATTTTCCTGAAAAAAGGTACGATTATTTTTGACGGTCCTACGGAAGAAACCTTAAAGGTTTACGAAGAATCAAAAAAGAAAAAATAAAACTAACGGTGAAACTATGGTACACGTTGTTATTTTTGCAGGCGGCGTCGGAGCGAGAATGAAGTCGCTCGACATTCCCAAGCAGTTTATTAATGTTGACGGCAAGCCGATTATCATCAGAACGCTTGAAAACTTTGCAACTCATCCCGATGTTGATGATATTGTAATTTCCTGCCTTGCCGATAAAATTGAATATATGTGGGAATTGATTGCACAATATAAAGTAGCCAAGGTTACGTCAATCGTTCCGGGTGGTGAAAACGGTCACGGAAGTATCCACAACGGACTTGTTGAAGTTCAGAGGTTTTCTTCACCCGAGGACATTGTGCTTATCTGCGACGGAGTTCGCCCGCTGATTTCGCATCAGCTTATCTCCGACTGCATTGAAACAGCAACAAAACACGAAACCGCTGTGCCCGTTACGCCGAGTATTGACTCTGTTTTGCAGAGCGAAGACGGTGAAACCTGCTGTAAAAGTCTGCCGAGAAAGCAGATGTATATTACTCAGGCACCGCAGGGCTACACTATGAGAAAAATTATGCACGCACACGATGAAGCAGAAAGACTCGGAATTACCAATCCGATTTCTTCAAGCGAGCTGCTGATTGAGCTTGGCGAAACGGTACATATTTTTAAGGGTGAGCGTGACAATATCAAGGTGACAACGCCTGAGGATTTACAGTTCCTCCGTTCACGTTACTACTACAGAAGCTTTAAAAACTTTGCAAAAGAGGAGCTTAAATATGGATTATAAGGTTGAAAACCATTTGCACCCCTATGTTTTTGAAGATATTAAAACAATTACAGAAAGCAATATTAACTGGCCGTGCCTTTGCAATAAAACCGTGCTGATTACGGGAGGCAACGGCTTTATTGCATTTTACCTTGTCTGCGCAATGCTTATCAGAAATGACATTTACGGAAGTAATATAAAGATAAAGGCGCTTGTAAGAAGCCGTGAAAATGCTGAAAAGAAGTACGGTGAGCTCATCTATCGTGACGATCTGGAGCTTATTGTGCAGGACGTCTGTACTCCGTTTGAATTTGAAAGAGCAGACTTTGTGATTCACGCTGCAAGTCAGGCAAGCGCATATTACTTTGAAAACGACCCCGCAGGCACGATTGACGCAAATCTGACGGGAACAGCAAATGTGCTTGAATATGCCAAAAAGAGCAACGCTGAAAGCACGCTTATTGTGTCATCGCTAAAGGTTTACGGCTCTGTTTTCAACGGCAAGAATTCTATCGGTGAGGACGACCTTGGATATATCGACATTGACAGCTACAAAAACTGCTACGCTCAGGGCAAGCGTGCCGCAGAAACACTCGGCTGCTGCTATGCAAAGCAGTACGGAATGAATGTTAAAATTGCAAGACCCGCCTATATTTACGGTCCTGCAAGCATTGACGATGACAGAGTTTGGGCTCAGTTTATTGCGAATGTGGTGAGAAAGCAGAATATTCTGTTAAAGAGTAACGGTGCGGCTTTAAGAAGCTTTTGTTATGTTACCGATACTGCTGTTGCTCTGCTTAAAATTCTGCTTGACGGTGAAAATACAAAGCCCTATAATATTGCAAATCCGAAAAGCGACGTTACAATAAGAGGCTTTGCAAAAACGGCTGTCGAGGCCTTTCCCGAGCTAAATCTGACATTAAGCTTTGCAAATTCCGAAGATGAAAAAGAGCCTGTCCCCTCATCTATGGCACCGACTCCCGAAATTCTTGATGCAACAAGACTCAACAATATCGGTTGGAGTGCAAAAGTTGATTTAACAGAGGGAATTAAGCGCAGCGTCAAAATTATGAGCCTGCAAATTAAAGACTAAATAAAAAGGAAACCAAAATGCAAATCAAGGACATTTTAAATGAATTTCAAGCTGACTGGGCGGCTATGCCGACAGTTGAAAAGGAAACACTCAACAAGCTGAAAAACAAATCATTTTTAATTTGCGGACGAGAAATTGCCCGCTGTCTTTGTTATGCCCTTTTGTACCTCAATGAAACACAAAAACTGCACATCAAGGTCTATTTCACAGGTGAAAACAAATCTGCTTTAGCTGAATTTAACAAGGAACTGCTTTTAAGAAATGACTTTGATTTTATAAATTTTAATTATTTATCAGAAATATCCGATGTGGATTTTATTGTTCACACAGGACTTTGCAGTGAAAAAATCAACGCAGACTCAAAATTATTTTCATCACAAATCAACGAGGTTAAATATCTTTCCGAGGTTTCAAAAAGAACCCATGCCAAAACCGTTGTTCTGACCGACAGCAGAGTTTACGGCAACACCGAAATTCACAGAGTTTACTCCGAGAATGAGTATGCTAAGCAAGATTTATGTTCTGAAATCAGCTTTGCTTCTCAGCTGATGAGAACTACCGAAAACCTTTGGAACTGCGAGAAAAAAGGTAACGATTTTGACCTTACAATTTTAAGAACGGGTATTGTACTCGGAGCAGGTACAAAACTTGAAACCGAGCTTGACGAAGTTTTTGAATGCGTTGCAAACGGCAAAAAGTGCAGCCTTGTAAATTCGTATAAAAAGTATTCGTTTGTGTATTTAAGCGATGTTTTCAGAGCAATTGTTTACTCACTTACCACACTTGAATGTGATATATATAATGTCAGCGGTGAAAACTCTACTGCATCAACGGGTATGATTTCTGCAATTCTTCACGACGTTTACGGAGAAAAAGCCGATATCGAGCTTACAACAAGCGTTGATTTTGACGGCTGTGCAATCAACGCAAACAAAATTTCGGAACACGGCTGTGCACCCGTCATCAACCTTGAAACAGCTCTCGAACTTTGCATTATGAGCAGAATGCCCGACAACAGTGCAATGGCTCTCCCCCACAATCACGACGGCAGACTCAGCTCAATTCAGCAAATTCTGCTTGCTTATCTTCTTGAAGTTGACAGAATTTGCAAAAAACACAACATTAAATATTTTCTCGGCGGAGGAACTCTGCTCGGTGCAATCAGGCACCACGGATTTATTCCATGGGACGACGACGCTGACATTATGATGCTCAGAGAAGATTACGATAAATTCTGCGAAGTTGCCGCAGACGAAATGCCACCGTCTATGACATTCCAGACAAATAAAAACGACAAAAACTGTTTCTATGAATTTGCAAAATTCAGACTTAACGACACAACCTTTGCAACGGGATTTGCAAAGGAACATAAGGATATGCACAACGGTCTTGCATTTGATATTTTCTGTCACGATAAAACTGCAAATTCAAAGCTCGGTCAGAAAATTCACCTTGCAATGACTCTGTTTACACGTGCACTCGTTTTCAATAAATGGAACAACCGCAAGGCAGAAAACGGCAGTAAAATACAGTCTATTGTCACTAATTTCTGCAAAACTGTATTCCCTATCAGATTCAGCTTGTGGCTTGAAAATAAGACTTTGAGTTTCTTTAAAAGAAAAAAGAACGCTAAGTATCTCTATGACGGTATGGGACGAAATGTTTACAACGGCAGTTTCCCGATTGAATACCTTGATGAAGTTATTTACGTTGATTTTGAGGGATATGAACTGCCTGTTCCAAAGGAATATGACAAATATCTGACATTTTTGTATGGCGATTATATGGAGCTTGCACCACTGAGCACAAGACTCGGATGTCACGAAATCAAGCTTTGCGACATAGGAAAATACGACAAATTCAAAATTAACGCAACTCACAAGAAATAAAATTGCTATAATGTGTATTGATTAATAAAAAGTACAATTTACAATTGACAATCTGCTATTTGTTTGATATAATAGATAGCGTGTTAAAGGCACTCACGGGTTAAGCTGAACAGTAAGATTTATCTGAAAGTAAGCTCCGTCTCGGTTTTATTTCTTTGCCGTGTAAAAATTAAAGAAATTTTTATTTGCGGATATGGCGGAATTGGCAGACGCGCATGGTTCAGGTCGCACCACTTCGGTGTAAATTCATTTCAGTGCCTATATCCTGCAAATTGTGGATTAAGCGATATGCTCCACCTCGGTTCTCAACTCTCAACCGTGTAAAAATTCAGAGAGAAAATTAAATATGCGGATATGGCGGAATTGGCAGACGCGCATGGTTCAGGTCCATGTGAAAGCAATTTCATGCAGGTTCAAGTCCTGTTACCTGCACCA
>CACXFS010000003.1 GCA_902766885.1 uncultured Ruminococcus sp.
CAAATACAAATATAGAATGTTTTTAACGCTTGTTTTATAATCCGGTTTTATTTTCCATATTAATCCTTATGAGCAGTCGGCATCCTTTGACGTCCCGAAACGTTAGCAATATGTCAACTTAAAATTCGGGCAACCGTTTTATCCAAACAATTCGATTTTTCCACTCGATTTGCGTGTCGATGCACTCGACTAAATTATCGTTTATACAACTTAAATAAAGGGGTAGGATATGTTAATTTTAAATTTATTGTGGTATTTTGTAATTTTTTCTTTCTGCGGCTGGGTTATAAACGGAATCAGAACGCTTTTTGAAGAAAAAAGGTTTTACAACAAGGGCTTTCTTGCCTCTCCTTTTTGCCCGTCATACGGAGTCGGAGCAGTAATTTGCTACCTTGCCCTGAATCACTTTCAGGACAATAAGTTTATTTTGTTTTTCGGAAGCTGCGTAATATTGTCGCTTGTTGTTGTCCTTATCGGCTTTTTGACCGAAAAAGCACTTGGTTTCAAACCGTGGGATTTCAGCGATATGAAGTTCAACATCGGCAGCTATATAACCTTGCCTTATTCACTTTTGCTGGGAATAATGGGAACAATCCTTGTCGGAGTTTTAATCCCTATTCTTAATTCCGTAATCGAACTTATTCCGTTTCTTGTAAGCCTTATTGTTGTTCTTTCAATCTGTCTGCTTATTCTTATAGACTATGTTTTTGCAATAATCACAACGTTGAGATTACAGCACAGAATTAAAAAGCTAAACGGTGTTTCAAGTCTGCTCGGAGACGATGTTCCGCAGGAGAAAATTGACGAGCTCGAAAGCAATTACAATAAGCTGTTTACCGAAAATATTATGCGAAGAAGGCTTGTTTCGGCATTTCCCGAGCTGAAAAATACAGCTTATGTTAAGCAGATTGCCGCAAAGCTTGATGAAATTAAAACCGATAATATGAAGGAGTACACTCAGGTGTATGAAAACAAAAGCGATGAGCCTTTTGCATTCGGTTTTTGCTTTACAAAGCTGTTTTACCTTTTTCTGTTCGGCTCAATGCTCGGCACTCTTTTTGAAACAATCTGGGCGCTCTTTGCCGAAGGTCATTTTGAAATCCGTGTCGGAATGGTTTACGGTCCGTTTATTCCCGTCTACGGCGGCGGAGCGTGCTTCTTAACCGCTGTTTTGTATAAACTCTATAAACTCAGCGATACGCTGATTTTTGTTATCAGCGCAGTAGTCGGAGCGGGGTTTGAATACTTCTGCTCGTGGTTTCAGGAAACGCTTTTCGGCACCGTTTCGTGGGACTACAGCAATACTGCCTTTAACCTTGACGGAAGAACGAATCTTATGTATGCGCTTATATGGGGATTTCTCGGTCTTGTCTGGGTGCGTTATCTTTACCCTTGGGCGTCAAAGCTGATTGAAAGAATTCCGAAACGTGCAGGTTCAATAATCACAACTTTTCTTATTATCTTTATGGTATTCAACGCCTTTATGTCGGTATCTGCAACCTACCGCTGGACTCAGCGTGACGACGGAGTACCTGCCTCAAACAGCTTTGAAGAATACCTCGACAAGCACTTCGACGACGATAAAATGAATTTCCTGTTTCCGCATATGCAGGATGTTAACGATACGGGAATTACTTCACAAGGCTTGATTTCTTCGGAAAGACCGTACGAAACAAGTAACTCAGATTATACTCTGACAACTCAACCGACAGAGTAAAATTAAGTGATTACGGTAATATTTCCCGATTTGTTGCCGTTTATGAAAATAATTGGCATATTCTATTGAAATTTCGACGTTTTTTTAATATAATATAATAGTTATACTCGGCAAGTATGATTAATTCTTGTCAGGCTATAAAATACACGACTAAGGAGCATATTATGAAGAAAGTTGCAATCATAATGGGTTCAGACAGTGATTTCCCCGTAGTATCAAAGGCTGTCAAAAAGTTAAAGGAATTCGGCGTTGAGTACGAGGTGCACGTTATGAGCGCTCACAGAACACCCGACGCTGCAATCGAGTTTTCGGCAAATGCGAAGAAAAACGGCTTCGGCGTAATCATTGCAGCCGCAGGAATGGCTGCTCATCTTGCAGGTGTGCTTGCCGCAAAAACCACACTTCCCGTAATCGGAATCCCCTGCAAATCCGCTCAGCTTGACGGTATGGACGCACTTCTTGCCACAGTTATGATGCCTACAGGAATTCCCGTTGCAACCGTTGCAGTTGACGGTGCGGCTAACGCAGCAATTCTGGCAGTAGAAATGCTTGCGCTTTCTGATGATACGCTTGCAGAAAAGCTTGAAAATATGAAAAAAGAAATGGAAAACGGCGTTGCCAAAAAGGACAAGGCAATGCAGCTTAAGGTGGCAGAGCTTTGATTAAGAATTTTGTTGACATAGATACAAAACTTGATAAGTTTAACGATGAATGCGGCGTTTTCGGTATCTACAGAAATGACGACAACCTCGACAGCGTTGCAATCACTCACGACGCTCTTTTCGGTCTCCAGCACAGGGGACAGGAGAGCGCAGGAATTACCGTGAATTTTGAGGGCGAGTTTTCAACCGTCAAGGAGCTCGGCATGGTCTCCGAGGTGTTTACTTCAAAAACGCTTTCAAAACTAAAAAACGGCAAAATAGCTATCGGTCACGTTCGCTATACTTCCAACGAAAGCCTTGACCGTGCGTCAAATCAGCCCCTTGTTTTAAGGTATAAAGAGGGCTCAATCGGAATTGCAAGCAACGGCTCAATCACAAATTTTCCCGAAATCCGTATAGAGCTTGAGCGTGGCGGCGCAATATTCCAGTCAAACTCCAACGCTGAGCTTATGGCTTATGTAATCGCATCCGAAAGATGCTACACCGATAATCTTGAGGACGCTGTTCTTCGCTCAATGGACAGGCTCAAGGGCGCATATTCCACTGTTATCTGTGCACCTACCCGTCTTATAGGTTTTCGTGATATGTACGGTTTTCGTCCGCTTTGCGTGGGAAAAATTAAGAACAGCTACGTCATTTCGTCCGAAAGCTGTGTGTTCGACAGCATAGGCGCAGAGTTTATCCGTGACATTGAGCCGGGCGAAATGATTGTAATTGATGAAGAAGGTTTCCACAGCTACAAGGCAAGAATGACTGCCGAAAAGACATCACTCTGTCTATTTGAATACGTTTACGTTGCTCGTCCCGACAGTGTGATTGACGGCGTAAGCGTTCATAACGCACGTTTCAAAGCAGGTGAACTGCTTTACAAGGAGTACCCGATTAAAGCGGATATGGTATGCGGTGTACCCGATTCGGGAATTATCGCCGCTGAAGGCTATGCAAAGGCATCGGGAATCCCGTTTGGAATGGGCTTTGTAAAAAATAAATACATAGGTAGAACGGTAGGAACGGGTAAGGACAAGAAAAAGCGCCTTTTGCAAACCCGCCTTACTGCACTCAAAGCAAACGTAGAGGGCAAGAGCGTTGTCATAATTGACGACTCAATTGTCAGAGGTGAAACGTCAAAGCATATTGTAAAGCTTATGCGTGACGCAGGAGCAAAAGAAGTTCATATGCTTATCAGCTCACCGCCGTTTGTATGCCCCTGCTACTTCGGAATTGACATTCGTGATAAAGACAGCCTTATTGCAAATAAATTATCTATTGAAGAAATCAGAGAACTTATCGGTACTGATTCACTCGGATATTTAAGTCTTGACAGCGTAAGAAAAATCGCAGAGAATGCAAACATTGACCTTTGCGACGGTTGCTTCAGCGGCAGCTACAATGCTGAAATTCCGAGAACAATTTTTGTTGATAAATACGCTAAAAAAATAAATAAACAATAACGGAGGATTACAATGAACAGCTTTTCAGAAAGTTACAAGGCAGCAGGCGTTGACGTAACCGCAGGTTACAAGGCAGTCGAGCTGATGAAAAAACACGTTGCCCGCACCAAGATTGACGGTGTTGTTTCAGGTATCGGCGGCTTTGGCGGACTGTTTGCTCCGAATTTCAAGGGAATGGAGGAGCCTGTTTTAGTAAGCGGTACAGACGGCGTAGGTACAAAAATCAAGCTTGCTTTTCTGCTTGATAAGCACGACACAATCGGAATTGACGCCGTTGCAATGTGCGTAAACGATATCATCTGCTGCGGTGCACAGCCCTTGTTTTTCCTTGACTACATTGCAATCGGAAAAAATATCCCCGAAAAGGTTGCTGAAATCGTATCGGGTATCGCAGAAGGTTGTGTTCAGTCAGGCTGTGCCCTCATCGGCGGCGAAACAGCCGAGCATCCCGGACTTATGCCGCTTGACGAGTACGACGTTGCAGGCTTCAGCGTAGGTATTGCCGACAAGCCAAAGCTTATTGACGGCTCAGACCTCAAAGCAGGCGACGTGCTTATCGGACTTCGTTCCTCCGGTGTTCACTCAAACGGTTTTTCACTTGTAAGAAAAATCTTCGGAATTGACGAAACAACAATCAACGCAGAGTACCCCGAGCTTGACAAGCCCCTCGGTGAAACCCTGCTCACTCCCACAAAAATCTATGTTAAGCCAATCCTTGCACTTATAAATGAAGTTAAGGTAAAGGCAATTTCTCATATCACAGGCGGCGGCTTCTACGAGAACATTCCCAGAATGCTTACAGATGGACTCACCGCTAAAATCAAAAAGGACAGCATTCCCGTACTTCCTATCTTTAAGCTTATGCAGAGAGTAGGCAACATTTCCGAGCACGATATGTTCAATACATTTAATATGGGTGTCGGAATGATTACAGCCGTAGCAAAGGAAGACGCTGACAAGGCACTTGAAGTTTTAAAGGCTAACGGCGAAGACGCAGTAATCCTCGGCGAAGTTGTTGAGGGCAATGACGGAGTTGTGTTTGAATAATGAAAAATATCGTAGTTTTAGTATCGGGCGGCGGCACAAATCTGCAGGCGCTTATTGACGCACAAAACAGGGGAGAGATTAAAAACGGAAAAATTTCCTGTGTAATCTCCTCAAATCCCAACGCTTATGCCCTTACACGTGCTGAGAATAATAAAATTCCTACAGAAGTAATAAGACGTAAGGATTTTGCAGAGTTCGATGAATACGACAACGCCTTGACCGAGCTTTTAATGAGCAAAAATGCCGATGTTGTCGTGCTTGCAGGATTTATGACAATTCTCGGCAGTAAGGTTATTTCAGCGTTTGAAAACAAGATTATCAATATTCACCCCTCACTTATCCCGTCCTTCTGCGGAGAGGGCTATTACGGACTCAGAGTTCACGAGGCGGCTCTTGAAAAGGGCGTTAAGGTAACAGGCGCAACGGCTCATTTTGTGAATGAGGTCTGCGACGGCGGTCCTATTATAATACAGAAGGCTGTTGAAATAAAAAACGGCGACACTCCCGAAGTTTTACAGAAAAGAGTTATGGAACAGGCTGAATGGAAAATTCTTCCTAAAGCTGTTTCACTTTTCTGCGAAGATAAAATTATCGTAAAAGACAATAAAACCGAAATTCTTGACTAATCGGAGGTAAATTATGAAACCGGTATCTCTTTTTAACGACATTTCCTCAACAACATACCCCGGCAGAGGTATTGTAATCGGCAGAAGTGCAGACGGCACAAAGGCTGTAATTGCATACTTCATTATGGGCAGAAGCGAAAACAGCAGAAACAGAGTTTTTGTTGAAACCGAGGACGGAATAAAGACTCAGGCTTTTGACCCGTCAAAGCTTGTTGACCCCTCGCTTATCATCTATTCACCCGTAAGAGTGCTCGGCAACAAGACAATCGTTACAAACGGTGACCAGACCGATACAATCTATGACCTTATGAATCAGCAGATGACCTTTGAGCAGTCACTCCGTACACGTGAATTTGAGCCTGACGGTCCTAACTACACACCTCGAATTTCAGGTATCGTAAAGTGCACTGACGGCAAGATGAACTATGCAATGTCAATCCTCAAGAGCGCAGACGGCAACCCCGACTGCTGTGAAAGATATACATTTACTTACGATTCACCCCTTGCAGGCCTTGGAAGATTTATTCACACCTATATGAGCGACGGCAATCCGCTCCCGAGCTTTGAGGGCGAACCTACTCTTGTTGAAATCGGCAATGACGACATTGACACTTTTGCAGAGAAAATCTGGAACGCTCTCAACGAGGACAATAAGGTTTCTCTCTTTGTGCGCTATATTGACATAGCAACAAATACCTCAGAGTCAAGAATAATCAATAAGAATAAATAATTCTGTAATCAGAAAGGACGATAAAAATGAACGAACTCGCCTTAAAATACGGCTGTAACCCCAATCAGAAGCCGTCAAGAATTTTTATGCAGGACGGCAAGGACTTACCCGTTGAGGTCTTAAACGGCAAACCCGGCTACATTAACTTTCTCGACGCATTCAATTCATGGCAGCTTGTAAGGGAACTCAAGGCTGCAACAGGACTTCCTGCCGCAGCGTCATTCAAGCACGTAAGCCCCGCAGGTGCCGCTGTTGCAACTGAACTTTCCGACACATTGAAGAAGATTTATTTTGTAGATGATTTGGAGCTTTCTCCGATTGCTTCTGCATACGCAATGGCAAGAGGTGCAGACAGAATGTCCTCCTACGGCGACTGGGTAGCTCTTTCCGATACCTGCGACGTTCAGACAGCACTGCTCTTAAAGAGAGAGGTTTCCGACGGAATCATCGCTCCCGACTACACTCCCGAGGCTCTTGAGGTTTTAAAAACAAAGAGAAAGGGAACATACAACGTTGTAAAAATTGACCCCAATTACGTTCCTGCTCCGATTGAGCATAAGGACGTTTTCGGAATAACATTTGAGCAGGGCAGAAACGAGCTTAAAATAGACGAAGCAATGCTTATGCAGAATATCGTTACAGAAAATAAGGAGCTCCCCGAGGACGCAAAGCGTGACCTTCTTATCGCCCTTATCACCCTTAAATATACGCAGTCAAACTCCGTTTGCTATGCAAAGGGCGGTCAGGTTATCGGCGTAGGTGCAGGACAGCAGTCAAGAATTCACTGCACACGTCTTGCAGGAAACAAGGCTGACATCTGGTTCTTAAGACAGCATCCGAAGGTAATGAATCTCCCGTTTGTTGAGAACATAAGACGTCCCGACAGAGATAACACAATCGACGTTTACATTTCCGACGATTACGAGGACGTTCTCGCTGACGGCGTATGGCAGCAGTTCTTCACAACAAAACCCGAACCCCTCACAAAAGATGAAAAGAAAGAGTGGCTTGCTAATTTCAGCGGCGTTTCACTCGGCTCTGACGCATTTTTCCCGTTCGGCGACAATATCGAAAGAGCAAAGCGTTCAGGTGTTCAGTATGTTGCACAGCCGGGCGGCTCAATCCGTGATGACAACGTAATCGAAACCTGCAACAAGTACAATATGACAATGTCCTTTACAGGAATCAGACTTTTCCATCACTGATACGGGGTGTTACTATGAATATATTAATGATTGGCTCGGGCGGCAGAGAACACGCTCTTATCAGAAAACTGCTTGAAAGTCCGAAATGCACAAAGCTTTACTGCGCACCCGGCAACGGCGGTATCTCAAGGGATGCTGAAACCGTAAACATCGGCGTAATGGATAAGGAAGCAATGGTTAAGTTTGCAAAAGAAAACGCAATTGATCTTGCATTTGTTGCTCCCGACGATCCTCTTGCCGCCGGTATGGTTGATGCATTTGAAGATGCAGGAATCCGTGCTTTCGGTCCTAACGCAAACGCCGCAATTATTGAGGCATCAAAGGTTTTCTCAAAGAACCTTATGAAAAAATACAACATTCCCACTGCAAAATACGAGGTTTTCGATAACGCTGACAAGGCTATTGAGTATGTCAAGTCTGAAAACACTGCTCCCGTAGTTGTCAAGGCTGACGGTCTTGCACTCGGCAAGGGCGTTATCATTGCTCAGACAATTGACGAGGCTGTTTCTGCAATAAAGTCGATTATGGAGGACAAGCAGTTCGGTGACTCCGGTAACAATATCGTAATTGAGGAGTTTTTAACAGGCCCCGAGGTTTCCGTTCTTGCCTTTACAGACGGCAAGTGCGTAAAGCCTATGGTAAGTTCAAAGGACCATAAGCGAACCTACGACAACGACGAGGGACTGAACACAGGCGGAATGGGTACAATCAGCCCCAATCCGTATTATACTGACGAGATTGCCGACGTATGTATGGAGACAATCTTCAAGCCTACAATTGAGGCTATGAACAAAGAGGGCAGACCGTTTAAGGGTTGTCTGTACTTCGGTTTGATGATTACTCCAAACGGCCCCAAGGTTATCGAATACAACGCTCGTTTCGGTGACCCGGAAGCACAGGTTGTTCTTCCCAGACTCAAAACCGACCTTGTTGACATCTGCGAAGCAGTCATTGACGAAAAACTCTCTGATATTGACATCGAATGGTACGACGGTGCAGCGGCTTGCGTAGTTATGGCAAGCGGCGGATATCCAGTTTCCTACAAAAAGGGAATCGAGATGTTTGGTCTTGACGATAACGGTCAGGTAGAGGGCGCAACCGTTTATCACGCAGGAACAAAGTACGAAAACGGTAAATTCTACACCAACGGCGGACGTGTTCTCGGCGTAACAGCAAGAGCAGAAACTCTTGACGAGGCACTCAAAAAGGCATATGCCGCAGTTGACAAAATCAAGTTTGAGGGCGCACACTTCAGACACGATATCGGAAAAACAAAATAATTTTATCTGTAAACCAAATGCCGCATTCACAGTGAATGCGGCATTTTTGTAAAATATTTAATTATATCCTGTCTTGTTACAATACCGATAAAACTTCCTCTTGCGTCGGTAACGGGAATGAAGTTCTGTTTCATAGCCCTTTGCAGAAGCTCGTCCATACTCACATTAATCTTAACGGCAGGGTTAAAATCCTTTCGTATTATGTCACGTACATAATAATTTTCAAGGTCTTTTATTCTTTGATTCCCTTTGTCGATAATATTATAAAGAAAATCGCCCTCGTTTACCGTTCCCACATATTCGCCGTCATTATTGATTACGGGAATTGCAGTGTACCCGTGAGCACGCATTTTTTCAAGTCCCTGCCTTAATGTGTAGTTATCATAAATATATTTTACGGTATCCTTTGGCTTAAGGAGCATTATTACATTCATTTTTATCCATTCCTTTAATCTTTAAAAGCTTGTGATGTTACATACAGTTCTCCGATGAGATACACAATTCCCGCTGTCAAAAGCAGTGTCTTGACCTGCAAAAGACCGCTCTGAATTACGATTAATGCGGCGGTGATTGTAAGAAGATAAGCAAATCCCTTTGTTTCCTTTTTAAAGAAAACTATCCACAACACAACGTATATTACTGTCAGCACGGATGTTGAAATCAGCCAGTAGACTTCCATTATCGGAGCAGTAAAACCCTGCTCAAGTACACCAAGGTTGATTCCCATTAAGAAAAGACTGCAATATTTGCCTGTACGCTCAATGTAGAGCATGGCACGGTTGTTGATTGCTTTTAAGTCATAATTATGAGTCCGTGCATAAACTATGTGAGGTACTGCAAGAATTACTGCAAAAATCAGTCCGTAAACATTTACAACATCAAAAAATCCCATTAAATCACCTTTAATTTTTCTTAGATAATTATACCATATTGTCCTTGTTTTTACAACAATTAAAATCTCAGTTACATAATTTTCATTCGGAAATAAGCAACAATGAACTTTTTTACAAAAATGTACTTATAGTTTACAAGACTGTTGCTATTTTTTTCTTGCTTTTTTTGCCAAAACTTTGTATCATATTAATGTTAAGGTGAAAACTCTTAATTTTAAATTTATGCACTCTCTGCAATTTCATAGTTATTCTGTTTTTGGAGAAGATTATTTTGGAAAAGAAGAAAAAGTTCAGAATAAGCGGTAAGCTTATTTTTAACCTTATTGTTTTTGGCATAACGGTATATCTCGGTGTGTACTTCTTCGTTTCTGAGGACGGGCTGATTGACCTTCTTTCAAAGCCTAACAGTTTTAGTCTTTTTTGGGTTATAATAGCTTTCCTTGTTTACGATTTTAATATTTTTATAGATACGATTGTCACATTGATTTTTGTGCGGTCACAGTATAAGGATTTTAGGTTTATCGATGCACTTAAGGTTTCCTTTGTCGGCGTGTTTTTCGGAGCAATAACCCCGTCAAACACAGGCGGCCAGCCTATGCAGCTTTACCTTATGTCCAAAAAGAATATCGGCGTAGGTTTTGGCTCAGCATGTATGACGCAGAAATTCATTGTCTATCAGATTGTGACAACGATTTTCAGCATATTTGCGGTAATATTCAAGTTTGAGTATTTTCAGAGTGCTTTTACAAACATATGGTCAACCCTGTTTATAATTTTCGGTTTTTCTGTTCAGCTTATAGTTACTGCTTTGTTCCTTGTTGTGTCCTTTTGCAAGGGCATAACAAATAAAATGATAAAGCTTATCTATAAAATAATGAAAAAATTCAAATTTGTTAAGGATCCAGAACAGAAGATTGAGCGCCTTTACAACGAGGTTTCAATGTTTCATCAGGCAAACAAGGCTTTGTTTAAAAATCCAAAACTGCTTGTGAGTACATATCTGCTCGTTATGGTTCAGGTTCTGGCAATTCTTTCAGTCCCTTATTTCATCTACATTTCATTCGGTATGCCCGAGGTTGCAATTGCAAGCGGTACATCAGTTCCTAATCTGTTTGACTTTATCTGTATTCAGTCTTTCGTTCTGTTTACATCAAATCTTGTGCCCTTGCCCGGTGCTTCGGGTGGAGCAGAGCTTGCGTTTACTATGTACTTCGGTCAGTTCTTTGTCCTTGGCGGAGTCAACAAAATCAAGCCTGCAATCCTTTTGTGGCGACTCGTTACCTACTACGGCGCAATTGTAATTTCCGCTCCGTTCTCTTATTATACAAAAGACAAAAAGGCGGAAGATAAAAAGTTAAAAGAGCTTGAATTAAAGCAGGAATAATAAATTACGGACGCTTCGGCGTCCGTTTTTAACTTTGCAGCAAATTGCGCCGAAACGGTCGGATATAATATCACACTGACTGCCCGATTTGCGTGTCGAGACACTCGACTTGAAAACACTTTAAAAATATTGTAATATACTGATATATAAGCTCGGAGGTGTTTTTATGCCAAATATTTTTGATTATTTTGACTGGCGTGGAGATTTGAATATAAAAAATGACACATTTAACGATGTTGACGCACTTGTTCTGTCCCGACTTTCATATTTTCCTTTTGACGATATTGTTTCTGCTGATATAAATGAAAAAATCACGATAAAAAGCGTCTGCGAAAAATTTTTTGCTTCCGATATCAATGACGATAAAATTCTCTGGGAGGGCGACACTCAGCTTTTAAAAGCCTGTGCAGAGTCAGAACGCTTTAAAAATATGAAGCTTTCCGGTTACGTCAACTTAGTCGAGAGGGAGAAGCAGATGCAGTTCTCGGCTGTTGTCATTGAAATTACCGATAACTGCCACTATATTTCTTACCGTGGAACGGACAATACCATTGTAGGCTGGCAGGAAGACTTTAATATGTACTATATGTTTCCTCTGCCGTCACAGCAGACTGCGCTTAGATATCTTAAACAGGCATCAAAAAGTCTGAACGGCAGTTTTATTCTCGGAGGTCACTCCAAAGGAGGAAACCTTGCTGTTTATGCATCAATTTTCTGCAAGCCAGAAATACAAAAGAGGATTGACGGAGTTTATAATCACGACGGGCCCGGTTTTGACAGCAAGGTGATTGAACAAAACAGCTATAAGTCGATGATAAGTAAAATACACACCTATGTTCCGCAATCTTCAATTTTCGGAATGATGTTTGAACATGCAGAAGAATATACAATCGTAAAAAGTAATCAGAAAGGATTTTTACAGCACGACATCTATTCGTGGGAGATAAAGCGTAATCACTTTGTAACGCTCAGCACTATGTCAAACACAAGTGCATTTTTTGACCATACTTTGACTGAGCTTGTTGCCGATATGGATGAACATCAGAGAAAAACATTAATTGAAGGGGTTTTCTCGATTCTCGAAAGTACCGATAACAAGACTTTTAATGAGATAGCAGAAAACTGGAAGTCAAACTCGGGCATAATTTTCAAGTCGCTTAAGGATATGGATAACAAAACAAGGTCGCTGATTATTTCAACACTGCTGAATCTTATAAAATGCGCAAAAAATAATTTTTCCGACATAAACCCTTTGCGAAAGGAAAACAGAAAGCACAGGGATAAGTAACCGTCATAAAACACACGTTGCCTTGACAACGTGTGTTGCTTAATTTATAATAATGGTATTGGGTATAAATTAATACTAAAATATTTCAGAAGGGTGACGATAAGTTATGAACATTTGGCACGACATTTCTCCTAAGAGAATCACAACAGATAAATTTTACGCTGTTATTGAAATTTCAAAAGGCGGTAAGAATAAATATGAGCTTGACAAGGAAACGGGACTTTTAAAGCTCGACAGAGTTCTGTTTACTTCAACTCACTATCCTGCAAACTACGGCTTTATTCCCAGAACTTTTGCCGAGGACGGTGACCCGCTTGACGTTCTGGTGCTTTGCAGTGAAACTATTCAGCCCATGACGCTCGTTGAGTGCAAGCCAATCGGTGTACTCAATATGATTGATAACAACAGCTGTGATGAAAAGATTATTGCAGTACCCGTAAACGACCCGAACTACAACTGCTACAGCGACATCAAGGAACTTCCCAAACACTATTTTGAGGAAATTCAGCACTTTTTCCAGGTTTACAAGTCGCTTGAAGCAGGCAAGACAACTTCCGTAACTGAAATCAGCGGAGTTAAAAAGGCAAAGGAAATTATAAAAAAATCAATCGACAGCTACATAAAGGACTTCCAGCTTGCATAACGCTATATAGTTTTCAAACAAAAAAGCTTTATCATTTTGATAAAGCTTTTTAAACATCATATTAAATTATCATCAGATTTTAAAATCATCAACGCTGTATTTTTTATTGAAAGTCGAAGTTTTCGGAACTCTCATAAGCGGGTCGTATCTAAAGGCTCTGCATTTGCTGTTCTGAATACGCTTGCCTTTTTTGCAGTAAGCTATTTCTTTTTCAATTACAGCGTTTTCGCAGTATGAACAGTCGGGTATAATATTTTGACCAAATAGCTTTTTCTTCATTAAAATCACCCCGTGTTATTTAACTTTTATGTAACAGATACGAAACGTTGGGTAAGTTAGGTTTCATAACATCAATCTGTCTGCTTTAAATGCATGTCGATTCACTCAACTATTTTATTATATCATTAACTTGCATCAGTTTCAAGGGGTATATTTTTTCTTACGTTACGGAGGCGAATTTTCTTGAATTTTCAATCAAAAACTATGACGTTAAATAAACCTGATACAGTACCGTATCTTACATATAATTCTTTATCGGAAATAAAATTTATAAATCACGCTTTTTCAACTCGTCTGGGCGGAGTGTCAGAAGGCGAATTTACTTCAATGAATATGGCGTTCAACAGGGGAGATAATCCTGAATGCGTTACAGAAAACTACAAGCGCATCTGCCAAAGCGCAGGCTTTGACTTTGACTCTCTGACAGCATCTGCACAGGACCACAACACTTTCGTCCGTGCTGTGACTTCCGAAAATAAGGGAACAGGTATCTACAAGCCCCGTGATTTGGAGAGTGTTGACGCACTTATTACAAATGAAAAGGGTGTAACGCTCGTTACGTACTACGCCGACTGCACACCGCTGTTTTTTGTCGATACAAAGCAAAAGGCAATCGGTCTTGCTCACGCAGGCTGGAGAGGCACTGTGGGCAGAATAGGGGAAAAGGTTGTTAATAAGATGAGTGAGCTGTACGGAACAAATCCCGCTGATATTGTTGCCGCAATCGGTCCGGCAATTTCTGTCTGCTGTTACGAAGTAGATAAGCCCTGTGCAGATAATTTTTACGCACTGGGTGACCTTGACAGCAGTCGTTTTGTTTTCCCGAAAGAAAACGGAAAATATATGATAGACTTGCTTGAAACCAACAGACAAATTCTCGTTGCCGCTGGCATAAGGAACGAAAACATAACGGTAAGCGACGTATGCACCAACTGCAACAGCGAGCTTTTGTGGAGTCACCGTGCAACAAAGGGCAAGCGTGGAACAATGAGCGCATTTATGTGCATAGTATAAAGTTAGCTTACACTTAAAACTAATAAGGGGATATACCTGAATTATCAATTCAAGTATATCCCTGTTTTATTTATTAGTCTTATGCAGTTTTGCCCGTGTAGAGCTGATAATATTTGCCCTTCTGCTCAATGAGCTGGTCGTGTGTGCCACGCTCAATGATGCGTCCTTGCTCAAGTACCATAATGCAGTCAGAATTTTTAACTGTTGAAAGTCTGTGTGCAATAACAAATGTAGTTCTGCCCTTCATAAGCTTATCCATACTGTCCTGAACCATTTTTTCTGTTCTTGTATCAATCGAGCTTGTTGCCTCGTCAAGAATCAGTGCAGGCGGGTCTGCAACAGCCGCTCTTGCAATAGCAAGCATCTGTCTTTGTCCCTGACTTAAATTTCCGCCGTCGCCTTTTAAAACGGTGTTGTATCCGTCGGGCAGCTTGCGGATAAACGAATCTGCATTTGCAAGCTTTGCAGCAGCAATAACTTCTTCGTCGGTAGCGTCAAGTCTGCCGTAGCGGATATTCTCCATTACGGTATCGGTAAACAGGTGAGTGTCCTGTAAAACAATACCGAGCGAACGTCTTAAATCAGACTTTTTGATTTTGTTGATATTAATGCCGTCATATCTGATTTTGCCGTCCTGAATATCATAAAAACGGTTAATGAGGTTTGTAATTGTAGTTTTTCCCGCACCGGTAGAGCCGACAAATGCAATTTTCTCACCGGGTGCGGCAGTAATGTCAATATTGTGGAGTACCATTTTGTCGTCGTTATATCCGAAATCAACGTCGTCCATAACAAGCGCACCCTGAAGCTCCTTATACTCAACCTCGCCTGTAGCCTGATGAATATGTTTCCAAGCCCAAAGACCTGTACGTTCGTTAGTTTCTGTAAGCTTACCGTTTTCTTTCTTTGCATTTACAAGCGTTACATAGCCGTTGTCTTCTTCGCTTTTTTCGTCAAGCAGTTTGAAGATACGCTCTGCACCTGCAAGCGCCATAATGATGCTGTTGAACTGCTGGCTTACCTGATTGATAGGCTGGCTGAAGTTCTTGTTGAAGGTAAGAAAGCTTACAAGCTTTCCGAGTGTAAAACCTCCAAAGCCTGTCAGTGCAAGAATACCTCCGAGAATAGCGCAGAGAACATAGCTGATGTTACTAATTTGTGCGTTAATCGGCATAATGATGTTTGCAAACTTGTTTGCGTTGTATGAACTGTCGAACAACTTGTCATTAAGTTCCTTGAATTCTTCAATGCTCTTTTTCTCGTGATTGAATACCTTTACAACCTTCTGACCTTTCATCATTTCTTCAATATATCCGTTTTCTTTACCAAGGTCGGTTTGTTGTGCAAGGAAGTATTTTCCGCTCTTGCCTGCAAGATTTTTTACTACAAACAGCATAACAAACACCATAAACAGCGTTAGCAATGTAAGAGGGATACTCAGTATAATCATACTTGCAAGTACTGATACAATAGTAATTACGCTTGAAAAAATCTGCACAAGGCTCTGACTTATCATCTGTCGGAGCGTATCAACGTCGTTAGTGTAAACGCTCATAATGTCGCCGTGCTTATGTGTGTCAAAATACTTAATCGGCAGGCTTTCCATATGCGAGAATATATCGCTTCTGATGTCACGCAGTGTTCCCTGCGAAACATAAATCATAATTTTTGAATAAGCATATGATGCCGCTGCACCGAGTAAATAGAATATTGCAACCTTCGCAATAGCCATAAGCAGGGGAGTGAAGTCAGGATTAGGCTGACCTATCATAGGATTGATGTAATCGTCAATGAGCGTCTGGATAAACAAAGTACCCTGAACATTTGCGAAAACACTCAGCAGAATGAATATGAATACAAAAATCATATGGAATTTGTACTTTTTCATAATTATTCCGAGCAGTCGTTTAAGTGTTTTCATGGGGTTCTGAACCTTTACGCCTGCTGCGGCGTTGTGTTTATTCACGGGTGGTTTCGGACCTCTCATATTACAACTCTCCTTTCTTGTCAAAGTCGCCGCTTCCGCCTGTTTGTGCGGAGAAGATTTCGCTGTAAATCGGACTTGAATTTACAAGCTCCTCGTGTGTTCCCACTGCGCTTATTTCGCCGTCGTCCATAACGATGATTTTGTCTGCATTTTCAACGCTTGAAATTCTCTGAGAGATAATAATCTTTGTCGTATCGGGAATTTCCTCACTGAAAGCCTTTCTGATTCTTGCGTCGGTTGCAGTGTCAACGGCACTTGTCGAGTCATCAAGAATAAGAATTTTTGGCTTTTTAAGCAACGCTCTTGCAATACAGAGTCTTTGCTTCTGTCCGCCCGAAACGTTCGTACCGCCCTGCTCAATATAGATGTTGTACTTATCGGGGAAGGACTGAATAAAGTCGTCAGCGCACGCAAGCTTGCAGGCGTTGATACATTCCTCCTCAGTAGCGTTTTCGTTGCCCCAGCGCAGATTGTCAAGAATAGTACCGCTGAACAGTACGTTCGACTGCAGTACAACCGAAACTTCGTCACGCAGTTTTTCAAGGTCATATGAACGAACATCTTTTCCGCCAACCTTAACAACACCGTCTGTAACATCGTAAAGTCTGCCGATAAGGTTTACAAGACTCGTTTTTGAACTGCCCGTTCCGCCGATTATACCGACTGTTTCACCCGATTTAATTGATACGTTAATATTGTTGAGTATCGGTTTTTCACTTGAAGTATTGTAGCTGAAAGATACGTTTTCAAAATCAATGCTTCCGTTTTCGATATTGTAATCGGGATTTTCAGGGTTTTTAAGCGTTGATTCTTCGTTAAGTACCTCAGAAATACGTTTTGCGCTTGCAAGGCTCATTGTAATCATAACGAAAACCATTGCAACCATAAGCAGGCTCATAAGTATATTCATACAGTATGTCAGCATACTTGTAAGCTCACCCGTTGTAAGCTCACTGCCTACAATCATATTTGCGCCAAACCAGCTTATAGCGATAATACAAGCATAAACTGTAAGCATCATAAGAGGTGAAACCGTAACCATTGCGTTTTCAGCTTTTACAAAAAGCTTGTAAAGATTATTTGCTGCTCTGTTGAACTTCTTTACTTCGTGATCTTCTCTTACAAAGGATTTTACAACCCTGATTGCAGATACGTTTTCCTGTACGCTTGCGTTGAGTTCATCGTATTTTTCAAAAACCTGATTAAAATACTTATAAGTAAATTTTAGCAGGAATCCAAGCACAACGCTGAGAAAAACAATTGCAATAAGATAAATGCTTGCAAGCTTACCATTGATAATAAATGTCATTGTCATTGCAATAATAAGACTGAAAGGTGCTCTGAAGCACATTCTCAGTATCATCTGATAAGCATTCTGAACGTTTGTAACATCAGTGGTAAGTCGTGTAACAAGACCTGCTGTTGAAAATTTATCAATGTTAGCAAATGAATATGACTGGATATTTTCAAACATAGCCATACGCAGATTTCTTGCAAATCCTGCCGACGCTTTTGCACCGTAAGTACCGCCCATAACACCTCCGAAAAGTCCGATAAGCGCACAGGCTCCCATCAAAAGACCTGTTGTAATTATGTGCTGCATATCGCCTTTATTGATTCCGTCGTCAATCATTGAAGACATAATAAGAGGGATAAGCATTTCAGCTACAACCTCAAGAATCATAAACAAAGGCGTCAGAATTGACTCTTTAACAAAGCCCTTAATATGTTTTGCCAGAGTTTTTATCATATAATATGCATACTCCTTTCTATTTATATGATGTAAAGTTAGCTGTTTTCAAGACCGTATCTCAGTTTTTTCACAAGGCGCAAAAAGGTTTCCTTTTCATCTTTATCAAGAAGTCTGTCAAAGTTCTTTTCATTTTCATCAACAGCTTTTTGAAGAATAATTCCCGTTTGCTTTCCTTTATCGGTCAGAGCAATTTTTTTAAGCCTTGCGTCACTTGCGACAGACGCTCTTGTAATATACCCTTTTTTCTCCATAAGTTTCAGAATATTAGTAACGGTTGAACGTGAAATCGCAAATTCGCTTTCAATATCCTTCTGATATATGTCCCTGTCGCCATTGTGATTAAGATAACCGATAATCCAACCGTGCATAACGGTAACTTTGTCGACTCCCGACTTTGAAGCAATCATAATCATCTTTCTTTGCATAAGGTGGTCAATAGCTTTAATCTCGTGACCGATTGATTCGGCTATCGAATTGCACTGCATAAAATCACCTCCGATTTGTTTTAAATAAAACAGTTTGATATAAAACTAACTTTAATATATTATATCACAGTCGGTGTTTAAGTCAAGGGAAAACAAGTTTTTTCACATAAGTTTCATAATTGCAATAAAATTAAAATATATTGCATATTTATAGCATATTATTGTCAAAATAACGTAAAATAAATTTTAAAATGCAGGATAATAAAATAATCTTGCAAAAATTATTGACAACTGTGGATAATAGTGTTAGAATAATCACATAACAAAGGCGTTTTACACTTCATAGTGTAAAAACGCCTTTGTCGCTTTTTACAGGAAACGTTGCAAAACGGTCGGGCAGAATAAGTTTTGCAAAAGCAATCTGTTGCTTGGATTGTGCATCAAGACTATGTTATTGGGGGATTAAATATGGATGGACTTATCAAAAATGCCGATACAATCAACAAGCTTTTAGCCAGATACGGCGTAAAGTTTGGTATATACAAAAACGGGGAGTTCAAGGAACAGCTTTTTCCTTTTGACCCGATTCCGAGAATTATTGACAACAAGGAGTTTTCATATCTCGAAAAGGGACTTACTCAGCGTGTAAAAGCGCTCAACTGCTTTTTGTCCGATATCTACGGACGAAAGCTCATCATCAAGGACGGTGTAATTCCCGAAGAATTTATTTATTCTGCAAAGGGTTTTCTGCCTCCGTGCGACGGAGTAACACCGCCGAAGAATATTTACAGCCACATTTCGGGCATCGACCTTGTTCAGTCAAAGGACGACAACTGGTACATACTTGAAGATAACCTGCGTGTGCCATCCGGTGCGTCTTATCCGATGATTGCTCGAGAACTTCAACGCAGAAGCACTCCCGATACGTTTCTTAACAACAGCGTAATTGATAACCGCAACTATGCCGATTTGCTCAAAGAGGTTATGGACTATGTAAATACCGGAGGAATCAACGTAATCCTTTCACCGGGCAGATATAACGCAGCATTCTTTGAACATTCCTATCTTGCAGAGCGCACTGGTGCAATTCTGACAACAGGCAGTGACATTGTCTGCGAAAACGACAATCTCTACTACATTGACTACAACGGCAAAAAGCAGAGAATCGGCGCAGTTTACAGAAGAATTTCGGATGAATATCTTGATCCGATGACATTCTATGAGGATTCCGTAATCGGTATTCCGCATATTTTTGAAGCCTATAAAAAGGGCAACGTTGCACTCTTAAATGCTCCCGGAAACGGTGTTGCAGACGATAAGGGAATATATTACTTTGTTCCGAAGATGATTAAATACTATCTTGGTGAGGAGTCAATTCTCCTCAACGCACCGACTTATCTTCCATACTACGAGCAGGATATGAAGTACGTGCTTTCAAACTTTGACAATCTTGTAATCAAGGACGTTGCCGAGGCAGGAGGATACGGCGTTGTGTTCGGAAATTCGCTTACAAAAGAAAAGAAGAGCGAGTTTATTGAATTGCTCAAAAAAGAGCCGAGAAGATTTATCGCACAGGAAGTCATTGATTTTTATGACCTCGACATTCTCGACAACGGAGAGCGTGTTCCCCGAAAGGCAGATTTGCGTGCGTTTGTACTTTCAAACGGAGAAACGAAGGTTTGGCCAAGCGGTCTTACAAGATTTTCACGCAATCCCGATTCATTCATTGTAAATTCATCACAAGGCGGAGGTTTTAAAGATACATGGGTATTATCACGTTAGAAAAAAGCGACCATTTATTCTGGCTCGGAAGATACACCGAGAGAGTTCACACAACCTTGAAAATGTACCTGAAAAGCAGTGACAGAATGATAGATTCCGACCCGAACTACTATGCTGAATACTGCAAAAAAATCGGAATCACAAACATCTACGGCTCAAGGGAAAATTTTGTAAAGACTTATCCCTTTGACGAGTCAGACCCGAATTCAATCATAAGCAATCTCAACAGAGCGTACGACAATGCAATTGTTATGAGGGACTATATCGGTACAGAAACAATGGCTTACATTCAGCTTGCCATTGACGATATCAAGACAGCCGAAAGGGGAGATACTCCGCTTGCTGATTTGATGCTTGCAATTGACCATATTCTTGCATTCTGGGGCTGCGTCAATGACCTTATTGACGACGAGCAGATTCGAAATATAATCAAGCTCGGCAAAGGAGTTGAAAGGATTGATTTATATTTAAGTCTTAACCGTTGTGTTTCTGACATACAAAAGGAGTACCGCAGAATGAAGCAGTTTCTTGCAAAGTCTCTGATGAGGTATGACGAGAGTGTGTTATATACAATGGATAATATGCTCTCGCAATACGAGTTTGACTATATGAATGTACGAAATCTTTTGCGAAACCTTTTTGTCGTATCGCAATAGGAAAGAGGGATTTTTATTAAGAGTCTTAAATTTTGCTATAAATTAAAGGCTGACTACAGCGAACCTGTCAAAAATCATAGCTTTACTGTTATGTTTCTGCCTACGGACAGCGCAAGACAGCGGATAGATAATCTTCATACACAGGTTTTAAACTGCCCGAAATATTCAATGACAAGAGATAATTTCAATAATAAAAAACTTTACGGAGCAATTGAAAAGCCTCACAACAGTTTTGAGGTTACAATCTGCGGCACTGCAAAAACAGGACTTGACATTTACGAAGAATATACCTTAAATCCTGTTGAATATTCTCTCTTAAAGGTGCAGACTCCGCTCACAGCCCCCGGTAAAAAGCTCAATGAATACTATAAAAATCTTGAGCTTGACAAGTTCTCGGGTACTTACGACAAGGCACTTCATATAATGCACACTCTTTATTACACGTTCAGCTACATAAAGGGTGCAACCGACATTCACGAAAGTGCCGAAACAGCCCTGTCAATCGGCAAGGGCGTTTGTCAGGACTACGCACATATTATGATTTCACTTCTGCGTATGGAGAAAATTCCTGCACGCTATGTTGTGGGAATGATGCTCGGCGAGGGCGCGTCACACGCATGGGTAGAGGTGCTCTGCAACGGCTACTGGTACGGCTTTGACCCGACAAACAACAAGCTTGTGAACGATGAATACATCAAGGTTTCCTGCGGCAGAGATTCAAACGACTGCTCTGTAATCCGAGGAAAGTTTTACGGAATAGTCAATCAATTGCAGACCGAATCGGTAACAGTTGAAGAAGTATAAAACAGAAAGACTAAAAGGATGGGTAAAATGATACAGACAATTGCATCAGTCGGCTTGCCGATTGACGAAACACTTATGATAAATAAGAACCGATTGATTCCTCAGAGCGGACTTAACGGAAATGAAAAGCGCATAAGCATTGTAACAGGAACTCACGGTGACGAGCTTGAAGGTCAATATGTATGCTTTGAACTTCAGCGCAGAATCAAGGAAAACTATTCTTCATTAAAGGGGATTGTTGACGTTTATCCTGCGCTCAATCCACTCGGAATAGACTCAATAACACGAGGCATACCGGCTTTTGACCTTGATATGAACAGAATTTTCCCGGGTTCGGAAAACGGCTCAATGCCGGAATATATCGCATCAAAAATTATCGGCGATTTAAGCGGAAGTGACGTTGTAATCGACATTCACGCAAGCAATATCTTCCTTAAAGAGATTCCGCAGGTGCGCATAAACGAGCTTTCACGTGATGTACTTGTGCCTTACGCAAAGCTTATTAACGTTGATTATATCTGGATTCATTCCTCTGCAACAGTGCTTGAATCAACGCTCGCATATTCGCTTAACAGTATAGGCACACCGACGCTTGTCGTTGAGATGGGCGTAGGTATGCGTATAACCAAAAACTACGGCGACCAGCTTGTCGACGGAATCTTTACCCTTATGAAAGAGCTCGGAATCTGGAGTGGAGAAACGGTTACTCCGAAAACTCCGATTATTTCCGAAGACGGAGAGGTTTCCTTTATAAACGCAGGAAGTTCGGGTGTTTTTCTGCCATCTGTCGAGCACTGGAAAAATGTTAAAAAGGGCGATTGCATAGGAAAAATTCTCAATCCTCTTACAGGCGAAGTAAACGAAACAATATTTTCACAGACCGATGGAATCGTCTTTACTCTGCGTGAATATCCTATTGTTTCCGAAGGCTCGCTGATTGCGAGAATACTTGCTTAAGGGGGGTGCGGAAGATGGAAGAAAAATTATTATTTGAGCTTGACTCTGTTTACAGAGATAATATGCGCATAAAAGGCTTTTCGTTCGGTAAAGGCGAAAAATCCGTCTGCATTGTCGGAGCAACACGAGGCAACGAGGTTCAGCAGGTTTACATCTGTTCACAGCTCATTAAAATTTTCAGATATCTTGAAAAGCAGGGCAAAATCAAAGAAAACAAGTCAATAATGGTAGTGCCCACAGTGAACAGCTATTCAATGAATATTGCAAAACGCTTCTGGTCAACCGATAATACCGATATCAACAGAATGTTTCCCGGTTACAATCTCGGTGAAACAACGCAGAGAATTGCCGCAGGTGTTTTTGAAAACGTGAACGACTACGAATACGGAATTCAGTTTACGAGCTTTTATATGCAGGGCAGTTTTATTCCTCACGTAAGAATGATGAAAACAGGCTTTGAAAATGTAGAACTTGCAAAGGATTTCGGCTTGCCTTATGTTTTCAGGCGGGAAGCAAGACCGTATGATACAACAACGCTAAACTATAACTGGCAGTTATGGGAAACAAAGGCATTTTCTTTATATACCAATGCAACCGACACCATAGACGTTGCGAGCGCAAGAGAAGCGATCAACGCAGTTCTAAGCTTCCTGAACAAGAATGAGATTATAGAGTACAGATGTCATCAGGGATATGTTTCACAGTTTATCGAGGGACATACACTTGTCAACGTAAAGTCAAACGTTTCGGGAATATTCATCAGATATAAGGATGTAAATTCAAGAGTGAAAAAGGGTGACATACTTGCGGAAATTATCGACCCTTACACCGGTATGCCCGTAGATACTGTAAAATCACCCGTAAACGGAATAGTGTTTTTTCACGCAGACCAGCCGGTAATCTACTCACAGGCACCCTTATACAGAATTATCCCCACTGATGATTTGTATTAATCAGTCATTAATATCCTTTAAAAATAAATAGTATGCAAAAAACGGCGGATAAAAGTCTGCCGTTTTTTTGCTTTATAGGTAATTGTTCCGAAACGGTCGGGTAAAATAGGTTTAGTAAGTATCAATCCGTCTGCTAAAATTGCGTGTCGTGGCACTCGACTTTTGTCAGTAATAAAATACTTTAAAAATCTGTTCAGATATGATAAAATAATTATATTATAATGAACGGAGTAAAAATATGAAACAAAACCACAGCTTAAAAATCCGATTTTCGGTATTTTTATCATTGCTCTTTTCTCTGCTGATTTTGTGTTCCTGCTCGGTTAACGTAAACCAAAACGGCGATTCTGAAAGTGCATTACAAAAAGATATGCTCAATGTTCATTTTCTTGATGTTGGGCAGGGTGATTCAATTTTTGTTGAGCTTCCCGATGAAAAAACAATGCTCATTGACGCAGGAGAAAATTATCACGGCGAGGGAATAAAAAATTACATAGGCGATTGCGGATACTCAAAAATTGATTATCTTGTTGCCACTCACCCTCATGCAGACCATATCGGTTCAATGGCATATATTGTGAGAAATATGGATATAGGCTCTGTCTATATGCCAAAGGCAGCGGCAAATACAAAAACCTATGAAAATCTGCTTGAATCAATTTCAGATAAGGGACTTAGAGTTACATCTGCAAAAGCAGGACTTACAATTGCTGAAGAAAGCGACTACACAATCAATGTTGTTGCACCGGTTACAATTGATGAGGATAATCTCAACAATAGCTCGGCAGTCATTAAGTTAACCTATAAAGACAACACATTCCTTTTTACGGGTGACGCAGAGAAAAAGGAGCTTGAAACAATCACCGCCGACATAAGCGCAGACGTTTTAAAGGTCGGTCATCACGGCAGTACAACCTCAACAACCGAAGAATTTCTTAACGCAGTAAGCCCGACCTATGCGGTAATTTCGGTAGGAGAGGATAATTCATACGGTCACCCGCACAAAGAAACGCTTGCCTTGCTGGAAGAATTTAATTGCATGGTTTACAGAACAGACATTGATAAAACAGTAGTATTTTCCTCCGACGGAAAAACAATATCCGTAAAAAGCGGTGAGAAATCAATTAAGAAAGCAGGATAAAAATGAAAAGATTTACAGTAGACAGAATAGAAGAAGATAAAGCTGTTCTCGAATGTGAAAACGGTGATTGCGTAACGCTTGAATTAAAATCCCTCCCAAAAAACATAAAAGAGGGAGACGTTTTGTGCTTTGAAGAAAACAGCTATTTTCTCGATAAAGATGAAACCGAAAAACGCAGACAAAAAATTAAAAACCTTATGGATTCTCTTTTTGACTAAATGCGAAATCCTTATATAAAAAATAAAAACAGGGAAAATCACAAGACTGAATTTTAATGATTTTCCCTGTTTATTAAATATTTTGATATAGAGCAAAATAAAAAGAACAGAAGTAAAACTCCTGTTCTTTTTATGGTACGAGTGTTCATAACGGACTTATGAAAAATTCAGGTTTTATCGGCAGTTACACACATTTCTCGCTCGCACATTTGTGATTTTTTCAATTTCTTCGTACAATAATGACGTAATCGGAGGAATTACATATGAAAAACATTATCAAGGAGTTATATTACGGCAACATTGATCCAC
>CACXFS010000004.1 GCA_902766885.1 uncultured Ruminococcus sp.
AATTTCTTCGTACAATAATGACGTAATCGGAGGAATTACATATGAAAAACATTATCAAGGAGTTATATTACGGCAACATTGATCCACAGGCTCGAGGTTTTCAAAAGGGCAGTTATCTGCAAAAGCAAATGAATATTCTTGCGGAAAATGAAGCTCTACTAACCGACAAGCTAACGGGCGATGAAAAGAAAGCGTTTTTATCTTTTGCCAATGCTTCAAATATCGTGTTAGGTGAATCGGAGCTTGACAGTTTTCTTGTTGGTTTCAGGCTCGGAGCAAGATTTGCTTATGATACTTTTGCGGACAATAGTGCGCCGTACTGTGACTTTCTGAAGGAGGAGTTTGAGTGAAAAATCCCAAATATCATCTTTATCTAACGCAAGATGAGCGTAGAATGATTGTAAGCGGTCTCATCAAATTGAGAAATTGAAGTGTTATCCTTTAAGTACAGTCGACAAACTCACTAAAATCTGATATAACAGAATCAGAAAGGTGTGTTTAGAATGAAGTACAGTAAAGATTTTAAAGAAGAGGCATTAAAGCTGTCAGACGAAGTAGGTGTAAAGAAAGCAGCCGCTCAACTCGGACTGCCGTATTACACATTGTCGGATTGACGAAACAAACGTAAAGAAGAAATGAAGCGTCCGAGGCTTCCCGAAACAGAAGCCGATAAACGCATTCGTGAACTTGAAAAGGAAAACGCAGAGCTAAAGACTGCAAACGAAATCTTAAAAGATGCACTCGGTTTTTTCGCAAAAGACCGGAAGAAGTAAAAACAAGCGAAAGACATCTGTTCATTGTAAAATTTCGTGACAAATATACGGTAAAACAAATGTGCAAGGTTATTGGCGTAACCGAGTCCGGCTTTTACCGTTGGCATAGAAACACAGCTAAACCTGCAAAGAGAGAGCTTCTTCTGGTCGAAATAAAAAACATTATCGCTGAAGCACCGGAAAACCGAAATTACGGCATAAAACGCATACAAACAGCGTTGGAACAAAGGGGTAAAAAAGTCAGCCTCAGAACTGTTTACCGAACTATGAACGAGGGTGGATTACTGCATAAACGCAGAATTCCTCACGGAATTACAAAAGCGACTGACGAAGAGCAGGAAGCCGAAAACATAATTAAGCGTGATTTTACTGCGGAAAAACCTGTAACAAAGCTGCTTTCGGATATCACCGAAGTGCCTTGTAAAGACGGTAAGCTTTATGTATCGCCTGTTCTTGATTGTTTCAACGGAGAAATTGTAGCCCTTGAAATCCGTGATAATATGAAGAAAGAGCTTTGCGTGGACACAGTAAAGCAGCTTAAATATAGGTACGGAAATCTTAATGGAGTAATACTTCACACCGACAGAAGAAGCCAATATACAAGTGATTTATTTCGGTCAATCCTGTCAAGATACGGGATAATTCAGAGCTTGAGCAGCACAGGTAAATGCTTCGATAATTCAAGAATGGAGAGTTTCTTTGCGACCTTGAAAAAGGAGAAGCTCTATCAGATACCAACCTACAAAATGACGAAAAAAGAAGTCAAAACAATTATCTATCGGTACATCTTTGGTTATTATAATACCATCCGTGTAAACAGCTTCAGTCCGGGTGGATGGCCGCCTTCAGTTTACCGGAAAATGTGTGAAGGAGAGATTGCTGCATAAGCCCGGCTCCGCACCCTTGACAGTCCCTTAAAAAATGATTGGATGCTGTTGCGGCGAAGGGAACTCAAAAATATATCGGTCGTTTATCCTTCGCCGAAACAATCTATTTTATCATTTTTTACGACCCGGTCAAGGGCAAGCCATCCGCAAGCGGATGGTGCTCCCAGCGAAGCTCTTACCGGCGGCTCGGAAATCTAAAAATATATCGTTATCAAATTTAGTGATTTTTTCGACTATACAAATATTGACAAGTCCAACATTATATGGGAGCATAAATTAAATTCACTCCCCATTGTTGACAAAAACGGCTGCCTGATGTACTTCGTATTCCGCAAGGACTACACCGAGCATAAGGAAAATCCCAACGAGATTTTGGACGCTGATAAGAGATATATTGTGGGCGCAGGTATCAATACTCTCGATTACGAGCAGAGAGTTCCCGCACTTGTTGAGGCAGGTGCCGATGTTCTCTGTATCGACTCCTCAGAGGGTTACTCCTGCTGGCAGAAAAAGACTCTCGATTTCATCCGCAAAAAGTACGGCGACAGCGTAAAGGTGGGCGCCGGTAACGTAGTTGACCGTGACGGCTTTATGTTCCTTGCAGAAGCAGGCGCTGACTTTATCAAGGTTGGTATCGGCGGCGGCTCAATCTGTATCACCCGTGAAACAAAGGGTATCGGCAGAGGTCAGGCAACTGCTCTTATCGAGGTTGCCGCAGCTCGTGACGAGTATTTTGAAAAGACAGGTATATATGTTCCAATCTGCTCCGACGGCGGTATTGTTCACGACTACCACATGACCCTGGCTCTTGCAATGGGCGCAGACTTCATGATGCTTGTCAGATATTTTGCCCGCTTCGACGAATCTCCCACAACTAAGCTCAATATTAACGGCACATACGTTAAGGAGTACTGGGGTGAAGGCTCAAACAGAGCAAGAAACTGGCAGAGATACGACTTAGGCGGAAAGAGCAAGCTCTCATTTGAGGAGGGCGTTGACTCCTACGTTACCTATGCAGGTCCCTTAAAGGACAACGTAGCAAAGAGCCTTTATAAGGTTAAGTCCACAATGTGCAACTGCGGTGTTACAAATATCCCCGACTTGCAGAAGAACGCAAAGCTTACTGTTGTTTCCTCTACCTCTATTGTTGAAGGCGGTTACCACGATGTAATGCTCAAGTCCGCCGTTCAGAACAACAGATAAATAAAGATATAAGACATTAAAAATCCCGAACAGCTTTATACCGTTCGGGATTTTTTGCGTCTATTGAGATTTTTCAGTCACAGACCCTGCAAAAGAGATTAAGAAAATTTGTAGGTTTTTACTGTCCATTTGCCTGAGGAGTTGCTGTCAAGGCTGTAGCCTATGCCTGTTTCTCCTGAGAGGGTAATATCAATAGTCTGTTCGCTTCCGTTTGTAAAAATTATTTTCTGATAATCGCTGTAACTAAAGGAAATGGAATAGATTTTTTGGTTTAGAGAGTCGGTTTTAACATAGGTCATTGCATTTCCCGGCCAAGCGGACATACTTCCGGCACTTCCCCAAACATACGCCTTAACTGTGGACCAGTTTTTGTTGTTGGTGAAGTAAACGGTGATGTCGCCGCCTGTATCGCCGCCTGTACCACCGCCTGTACCACCGCCTGTATCACCGCCTGTATCGCCGCCTGTATCACCGCCGGAGGTGGAGCCTCCCGCAGTTTCTATAACGTCATATAACCCATTTAGCATAGCCTCAAGCTCCTCGTAGGTGTTGTTGTTGTCGCGCAAGGCTTTTTTCAGAGCTTGATACTGGTCATATGAGCTGTACTCATAGTATTTCTCAAGATTTTGTTTGATATTTGAGAGAAGGTCAGGCAGGCTTTTGCCGCCTGCTGCTCCAACCTGAGCAGCAGCCTTTTTCTCTATGGGGAATTTATCTATTATATCGGCAACTTTCTTTTGAATAGCCGTTGCGTCACGGATATTTACTTCTGTGTCGCCTGTGACGTTTGCCTGTGTAAATGCCTTACCTTTAAGAGTAATTGACTTTGCAATATGCTTTTGAACTACGGAAACGTCCTTGATGTTGACTTCGCCGTTTAGGTCTGCGTCGCCGTATAGGTAGATATCAGGCTCGGTGACGGAGGTGGAGAAGGTTTGGGTTGTTGCGGGAACAGTTGTGACCTCCGTGGGCTCGGTTTTGGTTGTTACGGGAACAGTTG
>CACXFS010000005.1 GCA_902766885.1 uncultured Ruminococcus sp.
AGAATCAGAAAAATGTTTGACTCCCGAGATACCGAGTTTTAAATCATATCCGACTTTTATAACGGACTAAAAAATTATCGTTTATCAGGCAAAATATGTGTATAAAACAAAAACGGGCAGCCAGACGGCTGCCCGAATATCAGACATTTATATCAGTCAAAGAATTTTGCGTGAATTGCGGAAACTGCCTTGTCAGCGTCAGCTGCGTCGATGAGAACGGAAACCTTGATTTCACTTGTGCTTATCATCTGAATGTTAATCTGAGCGTCATAAAGAGCCTCAAACATCTTTGTAGCAACGCCTGCGTGGCTTTCCATACCTGCGCCTACGATTGAAATTTTTGCAACGTTGTCGTCATAGAGAATTTCAGCTGCGCCGAGGTTTTCCATATAGTCCTTAAGACAGGCAACAGCTTCCTGTCCTCTGTCCTTGGCTACTGTAAAACTGATGTCCTTCTTGCCGTCATGACCGATTGACTGGAGGATAATATCAACATTGATATCCTTTGCAGAAAGCTTTGAGAACATCTTGAAAGCAAGACCGGGAAGGTTGGGAATACCCGTAACAGAAATTCTTGCTACCTCTGTATCTTTAGCAACACCGCTGATTAACATTTTCTCCATTTTTGTTTTCTCCTTTACTATTGTACCCGAAGCCTTAGCCATACTCGAAAGCACTTCAAGCTCGATGTTATATTTTTTAGCCATTTCAACCGAACGGTTGTTAAGAACCTGAGCGCCGAGTGTGGCAAGCTCAAGCATTTCATCATAGGAAATCTCTTTAAGTTTATGTGCGTTTTTAACCTTTCTTGGGTCTGCCGTGTAAACACCCTCAACGTCTGTATAAATCTGACACAAGTCAGCGTGCATTGCAGCGGCAATAGCAACTGCGCTTGTGTCGGAGCCGCCTCTGCCGAGTGTTGTAACGTCGCCGTACTTTGAAAGTCCCTGGAAGCCTGCAACTACAACAATGTTTTTCTTGTCAAGCTCACGTCTGATTCTTGAAGCGTCAACTCTTTTGATTCTTGCGCTTGTGTGGGAAGAAGTTGTTTCAAAGCCTGCCTGCCAGCCGAGCAGTGAAACTGCGTGGTAGCCGAGCTTTTCAATTGCCATTGCAAGAAGTGAAATTGAAATCTGCTCGCCTGCGGCAAGAAGCATATCCTTTTCACGGCGGGAAGCGTTGGGGTTAATCTCCTGCGCCTTTTCGATAAGGTCGTCTGTTGTGTCACCCTGTGCAGATACAACAACTACAACGTCGTTGCCCTTTGCAAAGGTGTCCGTTACGATCTTCGCAACGTTCATTACACGCTCGGCGTTGGCAACAGAGCTGCCGCCGAATTTCTGAACTATCAAACTCATTTACTCAATACTCCTCTTTAATTATTTTATAGGAAATTGCTCCGATACAATCGGGCAAAATAGGTTGAGCAATATCAATCTATCTACTCTGATTTCGTGTCGGGTAACCCGACTTTATTATAAATCGCCTATGCGGAATGTTGAAAGAACCTCCACACCCTCGTTTCTGAGTGTTTCTGTCTTTTCCATAATATCTCCATAGGGCATTTCTGTTGTAACAAATGCATTTTCAAGAGCAGGAACATTTTCTCTTTTGATTACGCTGATTGCACCGAAAATCTTTTCCGCCTTTTTAAGAGCATTTTCGCCCTTGATACGAACATATACCGCTGTTTTTGACTCTGTGTAGGGAATGATGTTGCTGCCGTTTCCGTCTGCCCAGAAAAGGTACTTTCTGGTTTTGAGGTGCTTACAGCAGTCAACAACGTCTGCAACAACTGCGCTTGCTGTCGGAAGCTTGCCTGCACCCTTGCCGTAGAATACTACGTCGCCTGTGCAGTCGCCTCTTACCATAATTCCGTTAAACTCGTTGTCAATATTTGCAAGCTGGCTCATATTCGGAACGAACATAGGAGCAACAAGAATATCGATTCTGCCGTCGTCAAGGCGCTTAACCTTGCCGATAAGCTTGATTACGCAGTTGAACGCCTCGGCGTACTTTACGTCCTCAAGAGTGATTTCTGTAATGCCCTCGGTATGTACCGAATCGGGATAAACGTGCTTGCCGAATGCAAGGGATGCAAGAATACAGATTTTGCGGCATGCGTCGTGACCTTCGATGTCGGCTGCGGGATTTCTTTCTGCGAATCCGAGGTCCTGAGCAAGCTTTAATGCGTCCTCAAACTGCATACCGTCCTCAATCATTTTAGTAAGGATAAAGTTGGTAGTACCGTTTAAAATACCTGCAATTTCATAAACAATGTTAGCTACAAGGCACTGACTCATAGGACGGATAATCGGAATACCGCCGCCTACCGACGCCTCAAAAAGGAAGTTTACGTTTTCTTCCTTTGCTATTGCAAGAAGCTCTGCACCGTGCGCCGCAACAAGCTCCTTGTTGGAGGTTACAACGCTTTTGCCTGCCTTTAAGCACTGCTTTACAAAGTCGTAGGCAGGGTTTAAGCCGCCCATAACCTCAACAACAACTCTGACCTCACGGTCTTTTATGATGTCGTTGAAGTCCTTTGTAAATCTGTCGGCAAGAGGACTGTCGGGAAATTCACGCAAGTCAAGAATGTGCTTGATGTAAATTTCCTCGCCGAGACTTGCAAAAAGCTTCTGTTTGTGTGTTGTGAGGATTTCGGCTACGCCTGAGCCCACAACTCCGTGTCCCATTATTGCTACTGAAACCATATCTTTACCTAACCTTTCAGTTTATTTATATATTAATTGTTTGACGTGTAGGGAACAGTCCTGACTGTTCCGAATCAAATAAATCTGCTGTGATTCAGCGGAACGGTCAAGACCGTTCCCTACATAATAAATATCAGTTGATTTTTATAGCATATTACATCTATTCTTCGGGTGCAGGCTCGGGGGTGTTGCCGCCTTCGCCTCCGCCTTCGGGGGTACTGCTTTCGCCGCCACCGCCTTCGGGTTCGCTGCTTTCGCCGCTGCTTTCACCGCCGGAGTTTTCTCCTGAGCCGCTGCTTTCGCCGCCGCTGTTCTCACTGCCGCCGCTGTTTTCACCGCTGCCGGAGTTTTCTCCTGAGCCGCTCCATTCTCCGCCTGAAGTGTCGGAGCTGTAGTTGCTGTTGTCGGCGTTATAGTCATAATATCCGCCCATCGCAGGCATATTGTCCTCGGTGTAGTAACCAATATACTTGCCTGACGGATTATCGGTTGTAACGATAAGTCCGGTGTAGGGATTATACTGCGCTTCAACGAGGTTGGGGGAGAGGTTGTATTCCTTCTGCTCCTTGTCCTCAAGGTACTTGCCCATTACGTTTGCAAAGAACTTCGGTGCAACGGTTCGTCCTGCATCGCTTATGCTGTCGGGCTGGTCAAAGCCGCACCATGTTGCAAGGGTTGCATACGGTGAAAGTCCGCAGAACCAGGAGTCTTTGTTGTAGTCGGTTGTACCTGTTTTGCCGATAACATCCCAGCCGCTGATTTTTGCATAGCTTGCGCCTGTGTGACTGAGCTGAGTGTATGTCATATTGTAGCTCAGAAGTCTGTTCATAATTGAAGCAGTTTCAGCGGAATAAGCCTGCTTGGGAACTGATTCACGGTTATCAATAATAATATTGTCCTCGGAGTCGGTTACATAGTAGTAGGTGTACGGCTCATAGTAAAGACCGCCGTTGCCCATATAATTGTATGCGGCAGCCATTTCTCTTACCGAAACACCGCCGTTCATACCGCCGATTGAAAGAGCACCGGTATTTCCTGCGTCTTCCTCGGAAAGCTTTTTGAATCCCATTTTTGTAACAGCCTGTTCGTAGGCAACCGACGGACCGCCGATTAAGTTCATTGTCTGAACTGCTGTTGCGTTTGATGAAATCTCAATCGCATCGGGCAGCAGCATATCTCCGTAGTAACTTCCGTATGCGTTGTTCGGTCCCGATACAAGCTGACCGTTTACGTCTTTCCAGTTTTCAACAGGCTCGTCCTTTACAAGCGATGAGTAGTAAAGCAGTTTGTTGTCAATTGCGTATGGATAAACAATTACGGGCTTGATTGAAGAACCCGGCTGTAACGACGAGTGTGTTGCTCTGTCCCATTCAAGCGCCTGAGTTTTTTTCTTAGAACTGCCGACGGTAGCAATAACCCTGCCGTCAAAGCCCATAAGTACCGAGCCAATCTGGAGCTCGGAATCATAGGTTTTGTCAATGTTCTGTGCAGCTTCTTCCATATAGTTCTGCATTTCTTCGTCCATTGCGCAGTAGATTTTAAGTCCCTCTGTATAGAGCTTTTCGGAAGCGGCTTCCTCGCTTATGTTGTAATACAGTGCAAGGTCCTCTTTCAAATCATAGAACACCTGGTCAATGTACCAGTTCTGAACGTAATCGTCGTCATCGTCGTCTTCTTTGGTATTCTGGAATCCGACAAATGTCATATCTGCCGACTCCTTCATAGCCTGTTCGTACTCGGACTTTGTAATCTTGCCCTGGTCGTACATTTCATTGATTACAATTTCACGGCGTTCCTTGTTGTTTTCGGGATAAACAAGCGGATTCCACAAAGACGGATTCTGCGTAATGCCGGCAATTGCGGCACATTCCGCAATTGAGCAGTCCTTGATGCTCTTGTCAAAATAGAGCTGTGCGGCTGATTCAACGCCCTGACAGTTGTTGCCGAAGTTTACAACGTTGAGGTACGCCTCAAGAATCTGGTCCTTTGTGTATTCGTCCTCAAGCTTTAAAGCCTTGCAGATTTCACGAAGCTTACGGTTAATTGAAACCTCGTTGTCGTCGGTTATGTTCTTGATAAGCTGCTGGGTGATTGTCGAGCCGCCGTAGGTGTCCTCGCCCGTAGCAAGGTTTACTACAGCAGAAAGCGTTCTTGCCCAGTCAACACCGTTGTGTTCATAAAAACGCTTGTCCTCAATTGCGACAACAGCATCCTTCATTGCCTGCGGAATATCCTGATTGTCAACCCAGATTCTGTTTTCGGTGCTGTAAAGCGTCTGATATTCCTTGAACTCGCCTGTTTCGTCGTCCTTAATATAGATAAAGCTTGTCTGATTAAGTGATTTTGCCTTTAGGTCAATGCCCGTCGGCTCAGAGGCGAGCGTGAAAATGTAAATTGAAAGAGAAATGCCTGCTATGAAAAGTGCGACAAAGCAGATTGTAAAGGCAGTGAGCAGAAATTTACCCAGTCCCTTAAAGAATCTTTTTACCCCGCTTTCGCTTTTTTCGGTAATAATGCCTGTATCAGCGGATTTGTCCGTGTAACGGCTTATGTCTGTTTCACGTTTGTTACGCATATTTACTCCTTTAACGGCAATTAGCCTGTTTGAGACTCATTATACAATGTAAAGTCTTTATAATACAATTATGTTGATAAAATAGAGTAAAAAACACTATTAATAGTTATTATAGCACCTCAAATTAAAAAAATAAATATGTTAAATTAAATTTTTATTAAAAAATATAGAGTTTCAGCGAAGGTTTTTTATGTAAAAGAGTGAATATTCACCTCTTTTCGGGAAAAACTACGGGTAATAAGCGTTCAAAGTGAGGAATTTAAAATGAAAAAGCTGGTACTTATTACGGGAATAATACTTATGGTGTGCCTGTTTACAAGCGTTTATGCCTCTCCTGCGGCAACTGTAGGGACTAATGTGACGGCATCGGAGGAAAACAAAGGCTGTGAAAATGAAGTTTTTGTGCTTAAATCCGAAAACAACCGCATAGTTGTCTACAGATGCGGAGAAAAAACACCGTATATGACAACCGATACTCTTGTCAGTACGCTCCCGAAAGGGGATATTATGCTGCTTGAAAAGGGAATAGAGGTAAAGGGAGAAGAAAATCTCAAAAAATCGCTGGAGGATTATTGCAGTTGAAAATGATATAGGATTTATAAACTTTGATATTGGCAATAAATGGGTTATTACCCAAAAAGTTGAACATATATATTGACTTTTGAACTCTTTTGCGTTAGTATTAATTTAAAATGCCATAATACTAAAATCAGGTAACTGCGGCTTTGTGCTTTGCTCTTTTATGATGAAATCTTGCAAATCAGTGAGTTGTCACAAACCGCAGTATCATGCAGAAAAGGAGAATATACATATGATTTCTACCGTTATAGATCAGTCGCTCGGTCTTGAGTTTCCAATCTTTCAGGGAGGCATGGCTTGGGTTGCTGACGCGTCTTTGGCTGCAGGCGTTTCCAACGCAGGCGGCTTAGGTCTTATTGCCGCAATGAACTCAAACGGCGAACAGCTCCGTGAGGAAATCCGCAAGTGCAAGGAGCTTACGGACAAGCCCTTCGGTGTTAACATTATGCTGATGAGTCCGTTTGCAGCAGAGGTTGCTGACGTTGTTGTCGAGGAAGGTGTTAAGGTTGTTACAACCGGCGCAGGAAACCCCGGCAAGTATATGTCCAAATGGCTTGAAGCAGGAATTAAGGTTATCCCCGTAGTTCCCAGCGTTGCGCTTGCAAGAAAGATGGAAAAGAACGGCGCTTTTGCACTTATCGCAGAGGGCGGCGAGTCGGGCGGCCACGTTGGCGATTTAACAACAATGGCTCTCGTACCGCAGGTTGTTGACGCTGTTTCAATTCCCGTAATTGCGGCAGGCGGCATCGCAGACGGCAGACAGATTGCGGCTGCATTTATGCTCGGTGCAGTGGGCGTTCAGGTAGGAACAAGATTCCTTGTTGCAGAGGAATGCACAATTGCTCAGGAATACAAGGACAAGATTATTAAGGCAAAAGATATTGACACAGTTGTTACTGGCAAAAGGCTCGGACATCCCGTACGTTCAATCAGAAACTCCTTTACTCGTGAATACACAAAGGCAGAGTACAACTCCTCCCAAGTTTCCGACGAGGAGCTTGAAAATATGGGTATCGGCAAGCTTCGTATGGCTGCAAGAGAGGGCGACGTTTCAAACGGAACCGTACTTGCAGGACAGGTAGCCGCTATGGTTAAAAAGGAACAGCCTGCACGTGAAATGATTGTTGAGATGTTCACACAGGCTGAAGAAGTATTGAACGGAGCGACAAAATGGGTAAAATAGCGTTTATTTTTTCGGGACAGGGCGCACAGTACAGCGGAATGGGTAAGGAGCTTTATGTGGCTTCTCCTGCCGCAAAGGCTGTTTATGATATGGCTGATTCTGTAAGAGAGGGTACTTCAAAGCAGTGCTTTGAGGGCAGCACAGAGGAGCTTTGCAAGACTGTAAACACACAGCCCTGCGTATTTACAGCAGACCTTGCGGCGGCTTATGCACTTGTTGAAAAGGGCATTAAGCCCGACTGCGTTGCAGGCTTTTCACTCGGCGAAATTGCGGCTCTTGCGTTTTCAAAAATGCTCTCCGACGAGGAAGCATTTAAGCTGGTCTGCAAAAGAGGCGAGCTTATGGACAAGGCGGCAACCGAAAATCCCGGTGCAATGGCGGCTGTTATGAAGATTACACCTCAGCAGGTTGAGGAGATTTGCGCTAAATTTGACAAGACTTATCCCGTAAATTACAACTCACCTGCACAGACAGTTGTTGCAACAACAAGTGAAAATGCAGACAAATTCTGTGACGCCGTAAAGGAAGCAGGCGGCAGAGCAAAGCTGCTTGCAGTAAGCGGTGCATTCCACTCGCCGTTTATGGCAAAAGCCGCTGACGGACTTGCAGAGTATATGGAGAATGTTGATTTTTCAGAGCCTGAAACCGTTATTTACTCTGACGTAACCGCAATGCCTTATGAGGGCGACTACAAGGCTCTTGTAAAGGCACAGGTTGAAAGTCCCGTAAAGTGGCAGACAATCGTTGAGAATATGGTTGCCGACGGCGTTGACACATTTATCGAGGTCGGCGTAGGCAAAACGCTGACTGGCCTTGTAAAGAGAATCAACGGCGACGTAAAGGCATTCAAGGTTGAAACTCCTGCCGATATTGAGGCACTGGAGCTTTGATTTAATATAAATTTCGCAGTGTAGGATTTTTGTTCCTACCGCAGAGATTCGGAGGTAAACAATATGGATTTTACAAATAAAACAGCCGTTGTAACAGGCGGCTCAAGAGGAATCGGTCTTGCAATTGCTACAAAGCTTGCACAGGGCGGTGCAAACATTGCAATTCTCTATGTAGGCGACGAGAGCGAAGGCATCAAGGCTAAGGAAGAACTTTCACAGTACGGCACAAAGGTTGAGCAGTATTTCTGCGACGTATCCGACTTTGAGTCTTCACAGAAGGTAGTAGAAAAGGTTATCGAGGAATTCGGCGGAATCGACTTCCTTATCAACAACGCAGGAATCACTCGTGACAAGCTCATTCTCAATATGGATGAAAAGGACTTTGACGCAGTAATCGGCGTAAACCTCAAGGGTACTTTCAATATGATTAAGCACACCTACAAGCACTTTATGAAGAAACGTTTCGGCAGAATTGTAAGCACATCTTCAATTGTAGGTCTTAACGGCAACGCAGGACAGGCTAACTATTCTGCATCAAAGGCAGGCATTATCGGTCTTACAAAGTCCGTTGCAAAGGAACTTGCAGGCAGAGGTGTTACAGCCAACGCAGTTGCTCCCGGCTATATCGGAACAGATATGACAAACGTGCTTTCCGACAAGGTAAAGGACGCTATGAAGGCACAAATTCCTGCAAAGCGCATCGGTACTCCCGAGGACGTTGCAAACGTTGTAGCATTCCTTTGTTCCGACGAAGCAGCCTACGTTACAGGCGAAGTTATCCGTGTAGACGGCGGCCTTGCAATGTAGTCGAGGTCGAGTGCCTCGACACGCAAATCGAGAATATAACTCGGCGGTATTGGACAGAACGGTGTCCCGACCGTAAATTTAATTTTAATTTGAAAATGGAAAGTGGAAAATTCAATTATTTTTGCATTATGCATTTTGAATTATGCATTTTCCTGTTCGGAGGTAAATATGAGCAGAAGAGTAGTAGTAACAGGACTTGGCGCAATCAGCCCTGTCGGCAATGACGTTGACACAATGTGGAAAAACTTTGTTGACGGTGTTTGCGGTATTGAAACAATCACAGAGTTTGACACAAGCGAATTAAAGGTTCACATTGCAGGTACTGTAAAGAACTTTGAACCCGAAAAGTATATTGAAAAAAGAGAAGTCAGAAAGCTTGACCTTTACACACAGTACGCTATTGCGGCTGCACAGCAGGCTGTTGACGACAGCGGCATCTTGGGCAAGATTGACGAAAACCGTTTCGGCGTTTACATAGGCGCAGGTATCGGTGGACTTCACACCTTTGAAAAGAACACAATCGCTATGGAAAAGGGCGGCGCAAAGAAGGTTTCTCCGTTCTTCATTCCTATGATGATTGGTAATATCGCAACAGGTAACGTTGCTATTCGCTTTAACGCAAAGGGTGCTTCACTTTCTGTTATGAGTGCCTGCGCAACAGGTACAAACTCAATCGGCGAGGCTTTCCATGCAGTAAAGGACGGCTATGTTGACGCTGTAATCGCAGGCGGTACCGAGGCTGTTATTTCTCCGCTCACAATCGCAGGCTTCCAGAACATCAAGGCTCTTTCTACTAACCCCGACCCGAAGAAGGCTTCACGTCCGTTTGACAAGGACCGTGACGGCTTTATTATGGGCGAGGGCGCAGGTATGCTTATCCTTGAGGAGTATGAGCACGCAAAGGCAAGAGGCGCAAAGATTTACGCTGAGTTCTGCGGCTACGGCAACACCTGCGACGCTCACCACGTAACTGCTCCCGACCCCGAGGGTGCAGGTCTTGCAAGAGCAATTGAAATTGCGTTCAAGGAGGCTGACGTTTCCGACGACGCAGAAATCTATATCAACGCACATGGCACAAGCACACACTTAAACGATTTAACAGAAACAATGGCTATCAAAACCGCTCTCGGTCAGAAGGCTTATGACGTTAACATCAGCTCTACAAAGTCAATGACAGGTCATATGCTCGGCGCAACAGGCGCAGTAGAGGCAATTGCCGCAATCAAGGCTCTTGACGAGGGCATTATTCCCCCGACAATCAACCTTGACGAGCCTGACGAGGAGCTTGACCTCAACTACACTCCCAACAAGGCTGTTAAGCGCAATGTAAACGTTGCGGCTTCAACAAACCTCGGTTTCGGCGGTCACGACGCTTGCGTTGTATTCAAAAAGATTTAATGTGAAAGGGATAGCTTATGTATAACTTAGATGAAATAAAAGAATTTATCAGTCTTCTTGAAGATTCTTCTCTTTCTGTTTTTGAAATCCAGAAAGAGGACGGCTCGAAAATCCGTCTTGAAAAGGCTCAGCCTGCTCAGCAGATTGTAAATACAATCCCCGTTGCAAACGGTGTTGCGGCTCCTGCACCCGTTGTGCCTGCTGTTGAGTCAGCTCCCGCCGCTCCTGCGGCCCCCGTTGCCGACAATTCAAAGACAATTGACGCTCCAATCGTAGGCGTTTTCTATGCCGCTTCCGCTCCCGGAAAGGCTCCCTATGTAAGTGCCGGCAAAAAGGTCAAGAAGGGCGACGTTGTCTGCATTATCGAGGCTATGAAGTGTATGAACGAAATTCAGGCCGAAGAGGACGGAGAAATCGTTGAAGTTCTCGTAAAGGACGGCGAGCTTGTAGAATACGGTCAGCCGCTGTTTAAAATCAACTAATATTAATATAAATATTCAACATTTTCGTAGGGACACGGCGTGCCGTGTCCGCATAAATTGCAACGCAACTAATGTTAATCACCGACTTATACAGTCAAAATGAAAAGGAAATATAACTATGCTTAATCAGGAAGAAATCAAAAAAATCCTCCCTCACCGTGACAATATGCTCCTCGTTGAAGAGGCTGAAAGCGTAGATGAAAACACGGCAAAGGGCAGATATACAATCAAAGGCGACGAGTTCTTTTTGCAGGGACATTTCCCCGGCAACCCCGTTGTTCCGGGCGTTATCCTCTGCGAAATGATGGGTCAGGCAAGCTGTTGCCTGCTTGCAGACAAGGTTAAAAACTGCACGCCTTACTTTACAAAGATGAACAACGTAAAGTTCAAAAATCCCGTAAAGCCGGGCGATACCCTCGAGAGCGTATGCACTCTGACAAAGAGCAGAGGTGCATTTTACTTCATTGACGCAAAGGGTTATGTTGACGGCAAGCTGTGCGTAAGTGCCGAGCTGTCGTTTGCTCTCGTTGAGAATAAGTAATTTAAGTTTATTGTTTGTATCTGTAGGGAACGGTCTTGACCGTTCCGCAGAATTAAGGCAAACATTTATAAGTATCGGAACGGTCAAGACCGTTCCCTACATTTAATTAGGTATTGTACTAACAGAAGATTTAAGGGATAGTTTTCCTGTAATTATTAGTATTTACTGTAATAAAATTGGAAGTGAAAAGATGTTTTCTAAAATTCTGATTGCCAACCGTGGAGAAATTGCGGTTAGAATTATCCGTGCCTGCCGTGAAATGGGCATTTCAACGGTTGCAATATATTCCGAGGCTGACAAGGACGCAATGCACGTTCAGCTTGCCGATGAAAGCTATTGCGTAGGCGGAAACAGAGTAGCTGACAGCTACCTCAATATGCCCGCAATCCTCACCGTGGCAGTTGAAAGCGGTGCACAGGCTATTCACCCCGGTTACGGACTTCTGTCCGAAAACGCAAAGTTTGTTTCGCTCTGCGAGCAGTGCAACATCAACTTCATAGGTCCTACCTCTGATATGATTAAGCTCCTCGGCGATAAGGACAACGCACGTAAAACAATGCGTGCCGCAGGCGTTCCCGTAACTCCCGGATGTGATATCGTTGAAAACGTAGAGCAGGCTGTTGAAGAAGCCAAAAAAATCGGTTTTCCTCTGCTTATCAAGGCTCGTTCGGGCGGCGGCGGAAAGGGAATACGCAAGGTTGACTCAATCGAGCAGTTTGAGGAGGCTTTTCTCTCAGCTTCTGCCGAGGCACAGGCGGCTTTCGGCGACGGCGCTTGTTACATAGAGAAGTTTATTCATCCCGTAAAGCATATTGAAATGCAGCTCCTCTGCGATAAATACGGAAATACAATCTGCCTTGGCGAAAGAGAATGTTCGGTTCAGCGCAAAAATCAGAAGATGATTGAAGAAAGTCCCAGCCCTGCGCTTGACGAAAAGACACGTAAGGAAATGATGATTGCCGCAGTCAAGGCTGCAAAGGCGGTTAACTACGTAAACGCAGGTACGGTTGAATTTCTGCTTGACAAGAACAACAACTTCTACTTTATGGAAATGAATACCCGTTTGCAGGTTGAACACGGCGTAACAGAAATGGTAACGGGACTTGATATAGTTCAGTGGCAAATCAGAATTGCTGCAGGCGCAAAGCTTTCACGCACACAGGACAGCATTTTCACACACGGAAACGTAATTGAGTGCAGAATCAATGCCGAAAATCCCGACAAGGGATTCCGTCCGAGCTGCGGAAGAATCAAAAGACTTCACATTCCGGGCGGCTCATTCGTGCGCTTTGACACTGCAATTTTACAGGATTACTTTGTTCCGCCTTACTACGATTCGATGATTGGCAAGCTGATTGTTCAGGCAAGAAGCCGTTCAGAGGCTATCAGAAAAATGAAGATGGCGTTATCCGAGCTTGTTATCGAGGGTGTTGACATAAATCGTGATTTGCTTGCTGAAATTTTATCGGACGAGCAGTTTGTAAGCGGTGAATACACAACCGACTTTATGGCGGATTTTGAAAAGCGCCGTAACAGTAAATAATCTGATTTATTCAACTTAATGTAACAACTGAAAACCGAAAGGTTATGGATTTATTATGGATTTATTTTCTTTCAGAAAACCGAAAAATGAGCTTGAGTCACTTCCGGATGAACAGCAGAATGTGCCGTTTATTCCCGATGAAATGTGGATAAAATGTCCCAAGTGCAACACAATGCTTCTCACTACCGATATGGAGGAGAATCTGCACGTCTGCACAAAGTGCGAGCATCATTTCAGAATGAATGCAAAACAGAGAATTGCAATGTTTGCCGACGGCGAAAGCTTTGTTGAGCACGACGCAGATATGGAAAGCAAAAATATTCTTGATTTTCCCGGTTATGATGCAAAGCTTGAAAAAGCAAGAGCAAAGGGAAGTAAGGAGTCCGTCATCTGCGGCGAATGTAAAATCGGCGGAATCAATACTGTTCTCTGTGCAATGGATCCCGATTTTATGATGGGCAGTATGGGAACGGTTACAGGCGAAAAAATCACCCGTGCGTTTGAATATGCAACAGAAAATAATCTGCCGATTGTAGTATGCACAGCCGCAGGCGGCGCAAGAATGCAGGAGGGTATTTTGTCCCTTATGCAGATGGCTAAGACCTCGGGTGCGGTAAAACGCCACAGCGACGCAGGACTTCTCTATATTACAATACTCACCGACCCGACAACAGGAGGCGTTACTGCTTCCTTTGCAATGGAGGGCGACATAATTCTCGCAGAACCCGACACTCTTGTTGCGTTTGCCGGTCCGAGAGTTATTGAGCAGACAATTCGTCAGAAACTGCCCAAGGACTTTCAGACCTCGGAATTTGTCCTCGAGAAAGGCTTTGTTGATGCGGTTGTCAGCAGAAATAGTCTGAAAGATACGGTAGTAAAATTGCTTAAAATTCACGGATACGGTGTTGAGGAGGCAGAGTAATGACAGCATATGAAAAGGTTATGGCGGCGAGAGATTCCGGCAAGCTTACTGCTGTAGATTACATCGCCAATATGTTCGGCGACAGCTTTATCGAGCTTCACGGCGACCGCAGATTTGCCGATGACAAGGCTGTTGTTTCCGGACTTGCAATGCTCTACGATATGCCGGTTACGGTAATCGGACTTGAAAAAGGCAGAAACACCAAGGAACGTATGGAGCGCAACTTCGGACAGGCTCATCCCGAGGGTTACCGCAAGGCTTTAAGACTTATGAAACAGGCTGAAAAATTCCGCCGTCCCGTGCTTTGTCTTGTTGACACAAGCGGCGCATTCTGCGGAATCGGCGCAGAGGAACGTGGTCAGGGACAGGCTATTGCCGAAAATCTTATGGAAATGATGGCTCTTAAAACTCCGATTCTCTCAATCTTAATCGGTGAGGGCGGCAGCGGCGGTGCGCTTGCACTTGCAGTTGCAGACGAGGTGTGGATGCTTGAAAACTCAGTTTATTCGGTAATTTCTCCCGAGGGCTGTGCCTCAATTCTCTGGAAAGACAGCACAAAGGCTCCGCAGGCGGCTGAGGCTCTTAAGATGACAGCTCAGGATTTGTTTGACCTCGGCGTTATCGAGCGTATTATCCGACAGCCTAAGGCAGACGACAAGGCTATGTTTGAAAGTCTTAAGCTCCTCGTCAGTCGTACATTTGAAAAGAATCTTGCAATGACCGACGAGGAATTAACGAACGCACGTTACAATCGTTTCCGTAAGTTGGGTGCGAGTATTTGAACCAATAGTGTAAAGGTAATTGACGTCTTACGCAGGTACACGGAGTGCCGTGTCCGCAGTAATGAGCAACTAAATAATGTATTTTGCGACAAATTTAATAAAATATAAAAATAGGTATTGACTTGATAAAATATATATGTTAGAATAGTTGTACCTCTGAAAGGGGCTTATTTTTTTGTGCCCTATTGAGGGAGGCTAAAATATTCCGAAATAACCGGGAGGTGCCGTTATGAGAGTTAAAATCACATTGGCCTGCACAGAGTGCAAACAGCGTAACTACAACAC
>CACXFS010000006.1 GCA_902766885.1 uncultured Ruminococcus sp.
AAAAGGGTTGCCGTTTTCGCAGAAAAGCCGTCCCCTACGGATATAATCCAAACGTTTCAGTTACAATCGTAGGGGACGGGTTCCTACTCGTCCCTAAACTTTTCCGATATATTAATCAACCCGAGGAAAACAAACATTTCCAAACAACACGCACTATTACAAATTCGGAGATTTGCGTGTCGAGGCACTCGACCGACCATTAATTACGCATTCCGAATTACGCATTCCGCATTAAATTATTGTTTATAGCATTGGTTTTAAAATAACTTTATATATTAATGTATATAATTATCTAAAAGATATTGATTTTTTTGGTAATATAGTGTAAAATGTAATTTACAATAAATAGTTTTTATTGCAAATACCCAAACAGGAGGCCGATACTATGGCTCAGATGTACAAAATAAGAACAAAAAACAAAGACGTTTTCCTGCGTGTTGCAAAAGGTCATTTTGCAACTTCACACAGCCACACGAATTACTTTATAGATGTTACCACGCAAAAAACACGACTTTCGGAGGCAAAGGCTGTTGCAAAAGAGCTTGTTTCCTCCTACAGAACAAATACGATTGTTGACACAATCCTATGTGTTGACGGAACAGAGGTAATCGGTGCCTGCGTCGCCGATGAGCTGACAAAAGAGGACTTTGTAAATATGAACGCACACCAGACAATTTACGTTGTTTCGCCCGAATATCTCGCAGGCGGTCAGCTAATGTTCCGTGACAACCTCACACCTATGATTGCAGGAAAGCACGTTCTTATTCTTGCCGCTTCGGTTACAACAGGCAAAACTGCTCAGGCGGCTATTGACGCAGTTAAATATTACGGCGGCTCGGTTGTCGGCGTTTCGGCAATTTTCGCAACTGTTAACGAGTGTGAAGGTTACCCTGTTTCATCAATTTTCGACCCGAATGACCTCGGTGATTACGAAAGCTACAATTCACACCACTGTCCGCTTTGCGAAAAAGGCGATAAGATTGAAGCGCTTGTCAACAGCTACGGCTACTCAAAGCTCTGATTTTTATACTTAAATTACTGCCTCGGAGATAAATCCGAGGCATTTTTTATTTGTTTTGTTTCCACTCGCTCTTTAAAATGGAACGTACAACGCAGTCAATTATACCCTGATTGCTGACGCCTGCCTGACGGAGAGTGCCCTCGTATTTCAAGCCGCATTTTGTCATAACTCTGCCCGAGTTCGGGTTGTTGACGTCGTGTGTTGACTCTATCCTGTTTACGCCGACTTCTTCAAACAAAAACTCAATAACTCTGCTGAAAGCCTCGGAGGTTATGCCCTTGCGCCAATAGTCCTCGCCAATACAATAACCGATTACGGTACAGCGTGTGTGCTCCTTAAGTTCAACAACGCTGATATTACCGATAGCCTGACTGTTTTCCTTAAACTCAATAACCCAGTTGTAATAATCAGCTTTTTCGTAGCAGTCAATACAACTCTGAATATACGCTTTTACATCGTCAACATTTGTATAAGGCTGCCATATGAGGAATTTTGTAACGTTCGGATTTGACGCCCAGTTATTGAACATATCCCCTGCATCATCCAAACGGAATTTTCTCAGAATAAGCCGCTTTGTTTCAAGCGTTTTTGTTCCGCAATGATTCATAGTATCGTCCTTTCTTTCTATCACATATTTCATCGGTGTAAACCTTATTCCGTTGAGCTCCTGCTCATCACTCAGAGGGACAAAGCCTGTATGTAAATAAAAGCCCTTGCCGTAGGGCGAGGAATTGAGCGTAATTTCCTTTAAATTGGGATTTTTTCTTAAACGGTCACTTAACAGATAATTGAAAATCGTCGTTGCGATTCCCTTGTGATGATATTCCTTTTTCGTAAACACGAGATTGATATGCGTTTTGTTCGCCCTCATTCCTATGATTCCGACTATTTTATCACCGTCAAAAGCAGCGTATATCGGACAGATTCCCGTTCTGCAATTTTCAATAAACTCCTTATTTTCAATAATATCCTTTTTAAAGGTTTCAATGCCCTCACGCTTGTAAACAGGCGCTTCAAACTGCATAAAAACTTCAAGTGCAAGATTGAGTGCTTCTTCAACTTCGTTCGGTCTGATTTTCCTGATTTCGTACATAATAATTACTCCTTTCTGAACAAAAAACGGTGAAAGCCTTCTGAGCTTCCACCGCCGAATATCAAATGAAATTATAAAATCATCAGCTATTACTAAAATGGGTGCGACAATGTAAGTCCGTTATATTTTTTGCAAAATCATAACGAGGGGCATCGACGACTGTGAAATTGTTAAAACTGAATTTAAACATTTCAATCACCCAACTAAAATTTTATTAATCATATCACTAACGATTATAAATGTCAATAAAAATTCTCCAAAAATTAAAATAGCCTCATTCCGAAGAATGAGGCTTGGCGCGCCGGAAGAGACTCGAACTCCCGACCTTCTGATTCGTAGTCAGACACTCTATCCAGCTGAGCTACCGGCGCATATGCGGC
>CACXFS010000007.1 GCA_902766885.1 uncultured Ruminococcus sp.
CGTCTGTGAGAGTGAGATACCTTGATGCCGAACTTTACATCCTTACCGCAGAATTCACATTTTGCCATGCGTCTGCACCTCCTTAAATTTGCAAATAATTTTTCTAACTTTGTTATAATAACAGAAAATCAAAGAAATTGCAAGTGTTTTTTCAAAATTTCTTAACTTGTTTTTTACATTAATTTATTATATAATATAATTTAAGTATATTTATTTTTATGAATGTAGTGAGCAATACACACGTTGCTCATATTGAAACAATCATTTCGGAGGAATACTATGCTTTTTCAGCTTTTAAGAGGTAATTTCGATTTTGCGTCAATTGTAGCGGAAATTCTTGCAGTTCTGCTCATTGTCTTTCTTATTCTGCCTTTCCACGAGTGGGCTCATGCCTTTACGGCTTCACTGCTCGGTGATAAGGCTATAAAGTACAGAGGCAGACTTTCACTCAATCCGTTAAGTCACATTGACCCTTTGGGTGCATTGTGCCTGCTTTTGTTCGGATTCGGCTGGGCAAAGCCTGTTCCGATTGACCCGAGAAATTTTAAAAATCCAAAGCTCGGTATGGCTATAACAGCAATTATGGGACCGATTGCAAACCTTGTTGCCGCTTTTGTCGGACTTCTAATTTATAATGCTCTGTTTTACTTTGCTTTCGGTTTTTTGGTAACAGATATAGGCGGATTTGTCAGAACATTTTTAAGCTTCTACATTTCGTGCAATATCGGTCTTGCAGTTTTCAACCTTATTCCGATTCCGCCGCTCGACGGCTCAAAGGTGCTATTTCTGTTTCTGCCCGACAAGGCTGTAAACTTTTTCTACAGATACCAGCAGATTTTCTTCATAGCAATTTTTGTGCTTATCTATCTCGGAGTGATTTCTCCCGTGCTCAACTGGGCAACAAACGGAATTCTTGACGGATTAAGTTGGCTTTCGTCATTGCCGTTCAGACTTTTTGTTCACTAAATCAAGGAGGGCGGCATATGGAAACGCAGTTGCAATATAAGCTGCCCGTATTTGAAGGGCCGCTTGACCTGTTACTTACTTTGATTTCAAAAAACAAAATAGATATTTACGATATTCAGATTTCCGAGCTTCTCGAGCAGTATATGGAGCAGATTAACCGTATGCAGGAAAATCAGATGGATATCGAGTCTGAGTTTCTGACAATGGCATCACGCCTTGTATATATCAAGTCGGTGTCGTTGTTGCCAAAGTATGAGGAAGAGGCTCAGGAACTTAAAAAGGAGCTTTCGGGACAGCTGCTTGAATATGCTGTATGCCGTGAAATGGCTGCAAAGCTTGGAAGTATTTACGACTTTGATACTTATTTCAGAGAAGCATCACCTGTTGAATTTGACTTGACCTACAACAGAAGTCACCCGAGCGAGGACATTGCAAAGGCATATGTCAGCGCAGTCGGCAGGGGAAAGCGCAAGCTGCCTCCGTCAGAAAAGGCTTTTTCGGGAATTGTATCGCATAAAATTGTGTCGGTCAACAGCAAGATAATTCACTTAATGCGCAGACTCTGGCATGGAAAACGCCTTGAATATCATGAAATTTTTGAGGTGTGCGAGGGCAAGAGCGACCTTGTCGCAACCTTTCTTGCAACGCTTGAGCTTGTAAAGGGCAAGCGAATAAGAATTGAGGGTACAGGCGAAAACGCTGTCGTACATATGATAGAAAACAAAAGGGAGGTGCAGTAATGTCCGAACTTAATATTAAAGCCGCAATTGAGGCAATTTTATTTGCAAACGGCTCGTCAGTTGAAACAAAACGAATAGTACAGGCGCTTGAAATCACCGAGCAACAGGCTGAGGAGCACATTTCTGCACTGATTGATGATTACAACGGCGCAAACAGGGGAATAACCATAATAAAGCTTGAAGATGCATATCAGATGGTATCCTGCAAGGAGTACGCTCCGCAGATTCGAACTGTAATGGATTTAAGAAGAAACACTCCGCTTTCTCAGGCGGCTCTTGAGGTGCTTGCAGTAGTTGCCTACAATCAGCCCGTTACAAAGGCTTTTGTCGAGCAGGTCAGGGGAGTTGATTGCAGTGGCGTAATAGGCAGTCTTACAGCAAAAGGATTAGTAGAGGAAAAGGGCAGACTTGAGCTTCCGGGAAGACCTTTGCTTTACGGAACAACTGAAAATTTTCTGAGGTGCTTTAATATTAATTCTCTTGAAGAATTACCGCCTCTCCCAGAAACCGAAAATGAAGAAACTGAAAAAGCCGAGGAAGAAGGCACAGACCAAAATACGGTTGTCGATAAATAATGAAAAACGTTTTTCCTGCCGTAGTGATACGGTGCGCCGTCTCCGAAGTTATTATCAGACGTAACAGATTATTAATTCTATAAAGGAGGATTGCCTTTGCTTTGGCTGTATATTTTGCTTGGAATCCTTCTTGTGATTTTTCTGTTGCTTTTAATGCCCGTTAAGCTTAAAGCAAGTTATAACGAAGATTTCAGGTGTTGCTTAAAAATCGGCTTTGTAAAAATTCAACTATATCCGCAAAAACCGAAGAAAAAGAAAAAAAAGAAGAAACCCGAAAAAGCTGAGGAAAAACCAAAACACGAAGAAAAGAAAAAAGAAAGCCTTATTAAAGAAAAGGGTATTTCGTGGCTTTTTGATTTGATAAAAAAGATTGCAGACCTTGCAGTCGGTGCATTAAAAGACTTTTTCAGGCACATAATAGTAAAAAAGCTTATGTTAAGCATAAACATTGCAGGTAACGACGCCGCAGATACCGCAGTAAAATACGGCTATTGCTGTTCAGCAGTTTATCCTGCTTTCGGGATAATTGTCGGTGCAGTAAAGTGCAAAAGCTACGGCGTTGACATTTCACCGAATTTTGAAGAAAAAGCTAAATCCGCAGTAAATATGGAGCTTGAGGCTAAAATAAAAATACTCTGGCTTTTAGCTCTTGTACTTAAACACGGATATAAAGGATTAAAACTTTTAACAGATTTAAAGAATTAAGGAGAATGATTATGGAACATCCGATTGGAAACCTTATGGACACAACAATGAACAAAATCAAAGAAATGATTGATGTCAACACCATCGTAGGCGAGCCTATTGTTTCACCCGACGGCACATTAATCATTCCCGTTTCAAAGGTAAGTTACGGCTTTGCTTCAGGCGGTTCCGACCTTCCGACAAAAAAGGAAAACAAGGACTGCTTTGGCGGCGGCAGCGGCGCAGGCGTAACAATTCAGCCTGTTGCATTTCTCACAGTTTACAAGGGAGATGTAAAGCTGATTCCCGTAGATAAGTTTGAGGGTACACCCGACCGTCTTGTTGGAATGATTCCCGAGGTTATTGACAAGGTAAAGGAAATCTTCAAAAAAGACGATAAGAAAAAGCCTGCAAAATCCGATGATGATTTCTCCGAAATCACAATGGACGATACTGACCTCTGATTTGTAATGTAATAACATGCCTTCCTTCGGCATAAAAATATGCAGGAGGTGTGCGTATGAAAAGGATTGTTTCAGCTGTGCTGTCGGTGCTTTTTATGTTTTCGTTTTCAATTTCCGTTAAGGCAGAAGAAAAGGCAGAAATAAATGTTTCGGCAGAGGCCTATGTGCTTTATTGCGCCGATAACGGACAAATTATCAGCTCAAAAAATGAGAATAAAAAGATGAAGCCAGCCAGCACAACAAAGATTATGACCTCACTCCTTGCACTTGAGGAGGCGTCGTCACAGAACAAAAAAGTAAAATTCACCGATAAGATGATTGCCGAGGGCAGTTCAATGTACCTCAAAGTCGGCGATGTCGTAACGCTGAAAGACCTTGCGGCAGGAATGATGATGGCGTCGGGCAACGATGCGGCAAACGCCGCAGCATTGACAATTTCGGGAAGTACCGAAAAATTCGCTGATAAAATGAATAAGAGGGCAAGTCAGATTGGAATGAAGAACACCCACTTTGTAACGCCGAGCGGACTTGATGATGATAACCACTACTCGACTGCCTACGATATGGCTCTGCTTATGTCATACGCCCTCGAAAACGAGGATTTTGCAAAGCTTACATCACAAAAAAGTGCAACGGTTGAATTTATTGAGCCAAGCTCAAAGAAAACAACTTATTCAAATCATAACCGATTGTTATCCCTGTATGAATACTGTATTGGCGGCAAGACAGGCTACACAATGTCTGCCGGCAGGTGCCTCGTTTCAGCGGCAAAAAAGGACGGTTTAACTCTTATCTGCGTTACCCTGAATGACAGAAACGACTGGAATGACCACATTTCGCTCTATAACTACGGCTTTGAAAAGTATTCCTGCTACACTTCTGACGATACCTCGTTTTTTGCCGATATTCCGTGCGTTGGCGGAGATAGCGATAACATCACCTTAACGGGTGAAAAGCCTGTTTCAATTGTCGTTTCGTCAGATGATAAGGATAAAATAGAAAGAAAGGTTTACATTGACAGCTTTCTCTATGCACCGATTAAGCAGGGCGAAAATGTCGGCAGGATTGAATATACACTAAACGGCGAAGTTGTTGAAGAAAACAACTTAGTTGCTGTTGATAATGTTAATTCTAAAAAAGAAAATAAAAATATTTTTACAATGATAAAGGATTTGTTTACATATGGCTAAAAACGAACCTATAAGACTTCAGAAGTTCATATCACAATGCGGAGTTGCCTCACGAAGAAAGGCAGAGGAGCTTATTCTGGGCGGTCACGTCAAGATAAACGGCAAAACTGCAATTCTCGGCGACAAGGTAACAGCCGCCGACAAGGTCTTTGTAAAGGGCAAAAGGCTTGTTATGCCCAAGGCGCACTATCGCTATATTATGCTCAACAAGCCCAGAGGTTTTATCACCACAATGAGCGATGACCGAGGCAGAAAATGCGTTGCCGAGCTTGTGAAGGACGTAGGCGAGAGGGTTTATCCCATCGGCAGACTCGACAAGGATTCCGAGGGTATGCTTGTTCTTACAAATGACGGTGATTTTGCCAACAAGGTTATGCACCCGAAAAACGGAGTTTATAAAATCTACCGTGTAACGGTGCGCCCGTCAATTGATGAGGAACAGCTCATTAAGCTTGAAACAGGCGTTGAGCTTGACGGCAAAAAGACTGCGCCCGCAAGAGTCCACGTTCTGCACAAAGAGCAGGGCAGAGTAGTTCTTGAAATGATGCTTCACGAGGGCAAAAACCGTGAAATCCGCAGAATGTGCGAAGCAGTCGGACTTGAAGTTGCAAGACTTAAACGCACACAAATAGGCTGTGTAAAAATGGGAATGTTAAAGCAGGGCGATTGGCGTGACCTTACTGAGCTTGAGGTTAAAAAGCTCCTTTCAAGTCCGATTGTAAACGGAAAACCAATCTGATGTTTACAATTATTTCCTTTTCGGAAAAAATCTTTAGTTTTTTATAAAACCGACCTTACAATTTTACAATATATTTTATTATTTATTATAATAAATATATAAACTGTTCAAATTTGAAAAAATGCATAGCTTTTTTCTTGTACTTTTATTTAAGATAGGATATAATGTAAAATGAAAAATTAGTATGCGGTATTCTGTTACCGTGTATTCAATACATAGTATTGGAGGATGTTAAGATGAGTATTGAAAAAATCAATCAGGCAAAGGCTGAAATTGCTTCAACTTCCGCTTACAAGACAATTACGGAGTTCTTTGACGCTGAAAGCTTTTGTGAAATTGATGCGTTTGCAAAATCAGGAGAAGGCTTTGCCGAGGTTGTTGCAGGCTTCGGAACAGTTGAGGGTATGCCCGTTTATGCATTTGCACAGAACAGCGACATCTGCGGAGGTGCAATGAGCAAGGCGCAGGCTGCAAAGCTTAAAAAGCTTTATGACCTCGCACTTAAAACAGGTGCTCCCGTTGTCGGCTTTTATGACAGCGTCGGCGGCAGACTTTCACAGGGTACAGAGCTTTTGGCGGGTTGCGGTGAAGTTCTTAACAGTGCGGCTGCTCTTTCGGGTGTAGTTCCGCAGATTTCAGTTGTTTTAGGTACCTGCCTCGGAACATCTGCACTCAACGCAGTAAGCGCAGATATTGTTATTATGAGCGAAAAAGCACAGCTTTCACTCTCCGTAACCGGCGAAAATTCAAGCGCTGAATACAATGCCGAAAACGGTATTGCCGCTATGATTGCAAAGGATACTCAGGAAGCAATTGAAATGGCTAAAGGTCTTATGCTCTATCTTCCTTCCAATAACCTCAATATGGCTCCACAGTCATTTGAAGAAGCTCCTGCTGAGGACGGCTGCGGTTGTATCGTAAGCAGAACAATCGACGGCAACAGCAAGGTTAAGCTTTTCAACAATTACGGTAAAAACGCAAACGTTCGTCTTGCACGTCTCGGCGGACAGGTTGTAGGTATTGTTGCAACAAAGGGCGGTATGCTTGACTGCAAATCAACTACAAAGGTTGCAAAGTTTGTTCGTTTCTGCGACGCTTTCTCACTTCCTGTAATTTCATTTGTTAACTGCTCCGGCTTTGAGTCAATCAAGTGTGCCGCAAAGGCTGCATCAGCTTATGCAGAGGCTACAACAGTGAAAATTTCAGTTGTAACAGGCAAGGCTATCGGCTCTGCATATATCGCACTCGCAGGCACAGGCGCAAACGCAGACGTTGTTTACGCACTTCCCGAGGCAGTAATTTCACCTGTAAATGTTGAGGCAGCAGCATTCATTATGGCTCCCGAAACAATGAAGGTTCCCGTTGAACAGCAGAGCGCTGCGGCAGAGAAGTTTGCAGAAGAAAATCTCTCAGCCTTTAATGCTGCTCAGAACGGTTACGTTGACGGAATCGTTGAAGAAGGACAGCTCCGCCAGACTCTCATTTCTGCACTCGATATGCTCTCAGGTAAGCGTGTTCCCACACTTTCAAAGAAACATTCTACTATTTAAGATATATTTATCTTGTATCGAGCGACGCTCTCGTCACTAAAATAATATAGTTGATTTATAAACTTGTTAAAATAAAGGGGAAATAAAAATGAAGAATTTAAGAATCACAGTAAACGGCACAGCTTATGACGTTCAGGTTGAAGAACTCGGCTCATCTTCCGCTCCTGCAGCAGCACCCGCAGCTGCTCCCGCTGCAGCTCCTGCTCCCGCAGCAAAGCCCGCAGCTCCCGCAGGCGCAGCAGGCTCTGTTGTTGTTAAAGCTCCTATGCCCGGTACTGTTGTAAACGTAGTAGTTTCCGCAGGTCAGACTGTCAAGGCAGGCGACGACCTCGTATTTATCGAAGCTATGAAGATGGAAACTCCCGTAAAGGCTCCTCAGGACGGCACTGTTGCTACAGTTGAAGTTGCAAAGGGCGAGTCTGTTGACTCAGGTAAGGTTTTAGTAACTCTTAACTAATTAATAACTGACGAAAGGGATGTCCAAAATGGCAAAGAAAATCAAAATCACCGAAACTGCCCTGCGTGACGCTCATCAGTCACTTATAGCTACAAGAATGACAACAGAGGAAATGCTCCCCATTCTTGATAAGCTTGACAAAATCGGTTATTATTCACTCGAATGTTGGGGCGGAGCAACATATGACGCTTGCCTTCGTTTTCTGAATGAAGACCCGTGGGAAAGACTCCGTACAATAAAAGACCATTGTCCCAACACAAAGCTCCAGATGCTTTTCAGAGGTCAGAATATGCTCGGCTACCGTCACTATGCCGATGACTGCGTTGAATACCTCGTTCAGCGTTCAATCGCAAACGGTATCGACATTATCCGTATTTTTGACGCTCTCAACGATATCAAGAATTTACAGACAGCTATCAAAGCTGCAAAAAAAGAGGGCGGTCACGCTCAGGTTGCAATCAGCTACACAACAGGTCCTGTTTTCACAGACGAGTATTATGTTGAGTATGCTAAGAGAATTGCAGACGCAGGTGCTGACTCAATCTGCATCAAGGATATGGCGGCTCTGCTTACTCCTTCAAAGACAGAAAGCCTTGTAAAGGCTATCAAGGAAGCACTTCCCGAAATGCCCTTACAGCTCCACACTCACTATACATCGGGTCTTGCGTCAATGTGTCTTTTAAAGGGTGTTGAAGTTGGTGCTGACGGTATTGACACAGCAATCAGCCCCCTCGCTCTCGGTACATCACACGCTCCCACAGAGTCAATGGTTGCCGCTTTACAGGGTACTGAATATGACACAGGTCTTGACATAAAGGCACTTGCAGAAATCCGTGCTTACTTTATGACGCTTCGTGAAAAATACATTGAATCGGGACTTCTTGACCCCAAGATGCTTGCAACAGATGCAAAAGCACTTATTTATCAGGTTCCCGGCGGTATGCTTTCAAACCTGCTTTCACAGCTCAAGCAGGCCGGCAGAGAGGACGACCTCGACAAGGTACTTGAGGAAGTACCTAGAGTAAGAGAAGATTCGGGTTATCCGCCTCTTGTAACTCCCACATCACAGATTGTCGGCACACAGGCTGTATTCAACGTAATCACAGGCGAGCGCTACAAAATGTGCACAAACGAGTTCAAAGGTCTTGTAGCAGGTGAATACGGTACAACACCAATGCCTATCGATCCCGAATTCCAGAAGAAGATTATCGGCGACAAAAAGGTTATCAACTGCCGCCCTGCCGATTTACTTGAGCCCGAGCTTGATAAGCTCAGAAGCGAAATCTCCGAGTGGATGGAACAGCCAGAGGACGTTCTTTCATACGCACAGTTCCCGAAGGTTGCTCTTGACTTCTTTGAAAAGAGAAGAAATGCTAAAGTAGGCATCAACGGTGACAAGCTCGACAAAGAAAATATGGTTCACCCCGTTTAATATTTTAACAAATAAGCTCCTCCGATTCTTCGGGGGAGCATTTTAGTGTGTATTAATAAGTAAAAAATCATCATCGGGTATTGATACATAAAAGATTTTATGATAATATACTATTGTATAAATTTGTTTAATGAAAGGCTTTAATATGAAATATTGTAAAAAATGCAAACATCTGCACAATGACAATGAGGAATTATGCACTGCCTGCAAAAAGCCTCTTTATGAAATTACCGATGAAAATACACCTGTTTATTTAATTTCTGCGGGCGGCTTTGAACTTCAGAGAATAAAAACAACTCTTGAAGACAGCGCAATTCCCTGCGACAGTATTCCGCAGAAGCATACAACATCTGCTGAGGCTGTAACAGGCTACGATATCTCTTATCGTGATATTGTAGTACCCTATGCCGCTTACGAAAAAGCATATGACGTTTGTGTCGGAATCGGTGCAATAAAAGAGGGCGAGGAGGAAATCCTTGAAGATGACGGTGTTCCCGTAAATTCAGATACAAAAACCGCCACAGAAGAATTTGAAGAAATGAGCGGCACAAAGCGCACAACAGTGCGTGTAATTTCCGCAATACTTCTTATCCTTATTTTTGCCGCTGTAATTTACGGAACTGACTTCATAACAGGTTTCATAAAAGGTCTTTTCTCATAAGAAAAATAAATTTGATTTTTAATTCTGCAAACGGTACTTTGCACTCGGAAATTTTACAATGATGGAGATAATATATTATGAAAATTGAAACAAAATGCCTTCACTCAGGCTACGAACCAAAAAACGGCGAACCAAGACAGCTTCCCGTTTATCAGAGTACAACATTCAAATACGATACTAGTGATGAAATGGGAAAGCTTTTTGACCTTGAGGCAAACGGATATTTTTACACAAGACTTCAGAATCCCACAAATGACGCTGTAGCCGCAAAAATTGCCGATTTAGAGGGCGGCGTTGCAGGAATGCTTACATCAAGCGGTCAGGCTGCAAACTTCTTTGCACTGTTCAACATCTGCGAAGCAGGCAGTCACATTGTAGCGTCCTCATCAATTTACGGCGGCACATTCAATCTTTTGGGTGTTACAATGAAGAAAATGGGAATTGAGTGCACATTTGTTGACCAGAATCTTCCCGAAGAAGAACTTGCCAAGGCTTTCAAACCCAACACAAGAGCCGTTTTCGGTGAAACAATTACAAACCCGACTGTTTCCGTGCTCGACATAGAAAAATTTGCACGTCTTGCACATTCTCACGGTGTTCCGCTTATCGTGGACAATACCTTTGCAACCCCTATTAACTGTCAGCCTATAAAGTGGGGAGCAGATATTGTAACTCACTCAACAACAAAATATATGGACGGTCACGCAATCGGCGTCGGCGGTGCAATCGTTGACAGCGGCAACTTTGACTGGCTTGCTCACGCTGACAAGTATCCCGGACTTACAACTCCCGACGACTCATATCATGGCATTGTTTATGCTGAAAAGTTCGGAAAGCTTGGTTACATAACAAAGGCTACTTCACAACTTATGCGTGACCTCGGCTCAATTCAGTCACCGCAGAATGCTTTTTACCTTATGAACGGACTTGAGTCGCTCCACGTAAGAATGCAGCGCCACTGTGAAAATGCGCTCGCAATTGCAAAGTTCCTCAAATCAAACGACAAGGTTGCGTGGGTTGATTATCCCAACCTTGAGGGTGACAAGTATTATGACCTTGCACAAAAGTATCTTCCAAACGGCTCGTGCGGTGTCCTTGCATTCGGCTTAAAGGGCGGCAGAGAACAGTCAATCAAGTTCATGGACAGCTTAAAGCTTGCCGCAATTGCAACTCACGTTGCCGATGCAAAGACCTGTCTGCTCCATCCTGCAAGCCATACTCACCGTCAGATGACCGAGGAACAGCTCATTGAAGCAGGTGTTGCACCCGACCTTATCCGTCTTTCAGTCGGACTTGAAAATGTCGATGATTTAATCGACGACTTAAAGCAGGCTTTTGATAAAGTTTAAGTTGAATAATTTAACGGAGGGTACATTATGTCAGCTTATGTTTCGGCTATAATTGTAGCGGCAGGCGGCTCGGTAAGAATGGGAATTGCCGACAGCAAGCAGTTTATTCCGCTTTTGTCACGCCCTGCAATTGAATACACCCTGAAAGCTTTTCAGAATTGCTATCTTGTTAAGGAAATTATTGTTGTCTGCCGTGAACAGGACAAACAGCGTATTCAGTCTATTGTTAATGAAAACGGCTTTTCAAAGGTGAGTAATCTTGTGCTCGGAGGAGCGTCACGTGCAGAGAGTGTTCGCAACGGCGTTAAGGCGGCAAATAAAAATGCAAAATACTACGCTATTCACGACGGTGCACGTCCGTTGATTACCGTAGAAGAAATTCAGCGTGTTGTTGAGGCGGCATTTGAAACAGGTGCGGCAACTCTCGGAACTTCTGTAACCGACACAATTAAAATCGTTGACGGTTTCAACAAAATCGAAAGCACACCCTTGCGTTCCCAGCTCCGTGCTGTCCAGACGCCGCAGGTTTTTGAATGTGAATTATACAAATTTGCCCTTGAAAACGCTGGCGACAATGCTATAAACTTTACTGACGACTGCTCGCTTATTGAGAATATGGGCGGCGAAGTTGAGGTAGTAAAGGGCAGTGTAGAGAATATCAAGCTCACTACACCTATTGACGTTGTAATTGCCGAAAGTATCTTAAAATCGAGAAAATAAGGTGAAATCTATGCGAATCGGTCACGGATATGACGTTCACAAATTAACAGAAAACAGAAAGCTAATCCTCGGCGGAGTTGAAATTCCGTTTGAACTCGGTTTGCTCGGACATTCCGATGCAGATGTTCTTGTTCATGCAATTATGGATTCTCTGCTCGGAGCGGCCGCTCTCGGTGATATCGGAAAGCTTTTTCCCGATACTGACGCAGCCTACAAGGGTGCGGACAGCATACTCCTTTTAAAAGAGGTGTGCAGGGTTTTAAACGATAACGGCTGCAAAATTGTCAATATTGACTCAACTTTGATTGCACAAAAGCCAAAGCTTAAGGATTATATCTATTCAATGCGAGAAAATATTGCCTCAGCCTGCAATATCGACATATCTGCTGTAAGCGTAAAGGCTACAACAGAAGAAAAACTCGGTTTTACAGGCAGACTTGAAGGCATTTCTGCCCACGCAGTATGCCTGATTGACTAAATTATCGGTCATTATTTAATATGTAAAGTAATATAATTATTACTGACATACAATTATTTTATCGGAGGTTTATAAAAAATGAAAACTTGTCCAAAATGTAACACACAGCTTGCTGATGACGCTATGTTCTGCACAAACTGCGGCACTTCGTTCCAGAATACTAATCCGCAGCCCCAGCAGAATGTTTATCAGAATAATGCACAGCAGAATTATGCTCAGCCTGTACCGCCTGTTGCAGATATTTATGACCACACTGCTGAATTTGACCCGCAGGACGTACACGATAACAAGATCTTTGCACTTCTTTGCTACATAATGAGTATCGTAGGTGTTGTTGTTGCTCTCCTCGCAAGAAATTCGGTAAACTCACCCTATCTTGCTTTCCACATAAAGCAGGCTCTTAAAATTACAGTTACTGAAATGGTTGTAAGCGTTCTTTCCGTTCTTCTTTGCTGGACTTGTATTGTTCCCATTGCAGGCGGCGTATGCGCTGTTATTCTTTTGGTTATTCAGATTATCTGTTTTGTTCAGACCTGTTCAAACAAGTCTGTTGAGGCTCCCATAGTTCGCAGCCTTACTTTCCTTAAATAATAGGATAATTCATACAAATAACACCTTGTTCATATTATTGAACGAGGTGTTTTTTATGTTTAAGAAGGTAATAGTTTCTACTACTCTTTGCTTTGCACTAATGCTTACGGTGGTATTTCCCGTTAAAGTAAATGCGGTTTCTGCCGAAAGTATTACAGCGCCGTCAGCTGTACTTATGGAAACATCAACAGGCAAAATTCTTTTTGAGAAAAATTCACACGAACAGCGTCCCTGTGCATCTGTCACAAAGGTTATGACCTTACTTCTTGTTTTTGAAGCAATAGACAGCGGAAAGCTCTCACTTGACGATACAATAACAGCATCCGAGCATGCATCGTCAATGGGCGGCAGTGACATCTGGCTTGAAACAGGCGAAACAATGAGCGCCGACGATATGATAAAAGCAACTGTTGTAGCCTCCGCAAACGATGCCGCTGTTGCACTTGCAGAGCACATAAGCGGCAGTGAGGATGCGTTTGTCGAACAGATGAACAAGCGTGCAAAAGAGCTGAAAATGAATGATACCGTTTTTAAAAACTGCAACGGACTTGACGAGGACGGCCACGTTACGTCTGCATATGACGTCGCAATAATGTCAAGAGAGCTTATGAAACACGAGAAGATTTTTGATTACACGTCAATCTGGCTTGACAATTTAAGAGACGGTAAAACCCAGATTGTAAACACAAATAAGCTTTTAAAAACTTATAACGGCATAACAGGACTCAAAACAGGTACTACAAATGATGCAGGCTGTTGTATGTCTGCGTCTGCAAAGAGGGGAGATGTGTCGCTTGTAGCTGTCGTTCTCGGCTGTAAAACAGGCAAGGAGAGATTTTCAGATGCAGCGGCATTGCTTGATTACGGCTTTGCTAATATTTCTGTTAAGGAATTAAAACTACCCGATGATATGCCGCTTGAACTTAAAGTTGACGGAGGTATGGAAAATACCGTCAAATTAAACTGCGATACTTCTTCAAAAGTCGTTGTAGATAAGGGCAGTAACGTTGAAATAAAAACGACAATTGATTTGCCCGAAAGCGTAACAGCTCCGATAAAAGAAAATCAGAAGCTCGGAACGCTCATCTACAGCATTGACGGCAAGACGGTAAAGACGTGCGATATTACCGCCGCAAGCTCTATAGACGAGGTTTCTTTCGGTTCTGTGTTCGGTGTTCTTTTTAATTCTCTAATTTCATTATAAATTTTGACAAATTGACCTTGCAAAAATACTTGTATTATAGTATAATAAAACAACAAAGGTACTTATATCGGAGGATACATATTTTATTATTCCGAATAAGAATTTTGGAGGAATTATAGATGGCAACAAAACTAACAGACAAGTATTTAAGAGATTTTATCAATGACCACGAGTATGAAGGTGTTGCAGCAGAAGTAAAGGCTGCCCACAAAACTCTCCACGAGGGTTCCGGACTCGGCAATGATTTTCTCGGCTGGCTCAATCTTCCCACAGATTATGACAAGGAAGAGTTTGCAAGAATCAAGGCTGCTGCTGAAAAGATTAAAAAAGACACCGATGTTTTCATTGTAATAGGTATCGGCGGTTCTTACCTCGGCGCTCGTGCTGCAATTGAATTTTTAAATTCTCAGAATTATAACCTTACCTGCAAGGACACACCGCAGATTTTCTTCACAGGTAACTCAATCAGCTCATCTGCACTTGCAGAGATTATGGAGCTTTGCGAGGGTAAGGACGTTTCTGTTAATATGATTTCTAAGTCAGGCACAACAACTGAGCCTGCAATCGCATTCAGAGTATTCCGTGAAATGCTCGAGAAAAAGTACGGCAAGGACGGTGCAAGAGAACGTATCTACTGCACAACCGACAAGGCTAAGGGCACACTCAAAGCTCTTGCAGACGAAGAAGGCTACGAAACATTTGTAGTACCCGATGATGTCGGAGGACGTTTCTCTGTTCTTACAGCCGTAGGTCTTTTGCCGATTGCTGTTTCAGGTGCTGATATTGACGCTCTTATGCTGGGTGCGGCTACAGCTCAGAAAGAGCTTGACAATGACGATTTAATGACAAATGACTGCTACAAGTACGCTGCAATCCGCAACATTCTCTACCGCAAGGGCAAGACAATGGAGGTTATGGTTTCCTACGAGCCTGCCTACACAATGATGTCCGAGTGGTTCAAGCAGCTTTTTGCAGAGAGCGAAGGCAAGGATAACAAGGGCATTTTCCCCGCAAGCGTTATCTTCTCAACCGACCTTCACTCACTTGGTCAGTACATTCAGGACGGCAGACGCACAATGTTCGAAACTGTTGTTCTCTTTGATAAATGTAAAAAAGAAGTTACTCTTGGTACAGAGCCGACAAACGTTGACGGTCTTAACTTCCTTTCGGGCAAGACAATGGGCTTTGTCAATCAGAAGGCATTTGAGGGTACCGTACTCGCTCACAACGACGGCGGAGTTCCCAACATTGTTCTCAACGTACCCGAGATGAACGAAACAGAGCTTGGTTATCTTATTTACTTCTTTGAAAAGGCTTGCGCTATTTCGGGATATATGCTCGGAGTAAATCCGTTCAATCAGCCCGGCGTTGAAAGCTACAAGAAGAATATGTTTGCTCTGCTCGGCAAGCCCGGATATGAAGACCAGAAGGCTGCTCTTGAAGCAAGACTCAAATAATTTCTTTTTAAAGTATAATACACCGGAGGATTTTATTATGGTTACTTTACTTATCGGAAAAAAAGGAACAGGAAAAACAAAGAAGCTTATCGCTCTTGCAAACGAGGCTGTTGCCGCATCTTCGGGCAACGTTGTTGTAATTGAAAAGGGCTCAAAGCTTACTTACGACGTAACTCACAAGGCAAGACTTATCGACACAGAGCAGTATCTTGTTGAGGGTTACGATATGCTCTACGGCTTTATCAGCGGTATCTGCGCAGGCAACTACGATGTTACAGACATTCTCGTTGACTCAACATTCAAGATTTGCCCCGAAGCACTCGAAGGTCTCGAGGCTTTCACAAAGAAGCTTCAGGAGCTTTCCGAAACTTCTTCAACAAATATCGTTCTTCTCATTTCTGCATCAGAAGAAGATATTCCCGAGTCAATTAACGCTGTTTGTCAGCAGGTATAATTGAGGTAATTTTAAAAAATCAACGGACTGCACGCAGAAAATCTGTTGCAGTCCGTTTTTTGACACAATAAATAGAAAACTTATATGTATTATTGTAGCGAGCGATGCCCTCGTCGCTCATAACAGTTGCTGATTGAAAGGAGTATGAAATGCTTGTTAACTGGCTTAAGAAACTTACCTATAAAATCTACCTGTCGCCTGAAGAAGTGATCGGCAGGATAAAATCCAAAACAGTTTTTTCAAACAAATTAAATGGGCATAACGACTTGTTCGAGGGCGGTTTTAAGTCAGATACCTTTGAAATTCATTTTATGTCTGATTCAGGAGTTTGGAATGTCAACAGCTTTTGCCCTCGCTTCTGCGGTAAGGTAACAGAAAAGGACGGATATACTGAATTAACAATAAGGACAAGACCAATGATGTGTATATATCCGTTTTTATTGATACCATTCATTTTTCTAATTGCAGGGGTGTTTGGGCTTGTATGCAGACCTGATACCTTAATTGCCGGATTAGTATTTATTGTTATTTCATTAGGTTTCAGTATTTTTATTCTTGCAGCATTTAACAGTATGCAGCAAAGTTTCAAGTCGATTCTTGAAAAAAATATTTTTGATGACTCTATTATTAAATAATCTCTTTCAGCTTTTTATTAAGCATAGCTACAGGCAATCCAACAACATTGTAAAAATCACCGACAATACCTTTGACAAGCGCAGTGCCTTTGCCCTGAATACCGTATGCGCCGGCCTTGTCCATAGGCTCACCGGTTGCAATGTAATCTATAATTTCTTTGTCGGCAAGCTCGAAAAACTCAACCTCTGTAGTCTGCGAAAATGAAATGCACTTATCCTTGGAAAGTAAAGCACAACCCGTAATAACCTTGTGCTTTCTGCCCGACAGTCTGCGCAGCATTTCTGCGGCGTCACTTTCAGAACTCGGTTTGCCGAGCATAATTCCGTCAAGAAACACGCCCGTATCACAGCCGATTACAATATCATCAATGTGATTGTTGCCCTGAATATGCTTTGCTTTTTTTACGGCGAGATATTCGGGCTTTTTTTCAAGCTCAATTTCCTTGTCAATTGTTTCGTCAATATCGGCAGGCTCAACCGAAAAATCATCGCAGATAAGCGACAAAAGCTGTTGTCTGCGTGGTGAAGCCGAAGCTAAAATTATCATAACACATACCTCCGTTTATAATATTATACCATATTTTCTTTTTCGTACAACAGCAAATTATTTTGACTTTTCTCACATTACGCACTATACTAATTTATATGTAAATTTTGAAAGGAAGTAAAACTATGCCTATTCCAACCGACCCGGCAATACTTTTATCATACGTCAACACACAGCTTCGAGATAATTACCCGTCACTTGAAGAACTTGCAAAGTCACTATCCTCTGATGAAAACGAAATAAAATCAAAGCTTTCTTCAATCGGATATGAATACAACGCAGAACTTAATAAATTTGTATAAGTACTATACAATTGCGAATGTATTTAGTTTGTAAAATTGATAATATATTGAGGTGCGTTCTTGAATAGCACAAAATAATATGTTATAATTAATATGTTAAAGTCAATTTGTGGTGATACTATGACTAAAATAAAAATTTGCGGAATAACCTGTCGTGAGGACGTTGAAATTCTGAATGAATTTCTGCCCGAATACGCAGGCTTTGTAATGTTCTTCCCAAAGAGCAGACGCAATATTTCCGCACAAACTGCCGTCAACTTATTATCTTTGCTTGATAAAAGAATAAAAACCGTTGCAGTCACCGTTTGCCCGACAGCACAGCAGGTCGGGGAAATTGCTGAATGTGGCTTTGATTTTATTCAGATGCACGGTGAAGTTGAAAGCTCTGTTATTGATAATTCTCCAATTCCCGTTTTTAAAGCATTCAATGTCAGCGACATTGATAAAGTCAGTGTTTATGCGGAGAATAAAACCGTCTGCGGTTATGTTTTTGATGCCGCCTCTCCGGGGAGTGGAAAGACGTTTGACTGGGAAATTCTCAGAAATATTCCAAATAATAACAAGCTCGTTGTGCTTGCAGGCGGACTTGATTGTAAAAACGTAACAGATGCGATTAAAATTCTCAGTCCCGACATAGTTGACGTAAGTTCGGGTGTAGAAAATGAAGAAAAGACAGGCAAAAGCAGGGAAAAGATAGCTGAGTTTATAAGAACGGTCAGAAAAAACTTATAGTATGTTATTGTTTTATTGAAGGGTGTTTTTATTGCGTGTTTTAATTTGTGATGATGAAGTCTTTGCAGTAGACTCAATCAAAAAAATGGTTGCCGAATATTTTAACGAGCGCAATATCAGTGCTGAAATTATTGCTGAAACCGACAGCACAAAAGCTATTGATGGTAATGTTTTTGTTGATATAGCATTTCTTGACGTTGAAATGCCAAAGCACAGCGGACTTGAAATTGCAAAGCACCTTTTAGCTTTAAATTCCAGAACAATAGTATTTATCATAACCTCACATCAGGGCTATCTTGACAGTGCAATGGATTTGAGAGTGTTCAGATTTCTGCCGAAACCGCCCGACAGACAAAGAATTTTCAGTGGGCTTGACTCTGCAATCAGATTTTACAATGAAAACACAAGAATGTTGCTGACTGACGGGTCAACGTCACAGCGTATATATGTATGTGACATTCTCTATATCACAATTCACAAGAGAAAAACGCTTGTAGTCACCAAAAGTGAAGAAATAATCAGCGACAGGTCGCTTGGTGAGTGGAAAGAGATATTACCTGACGCTTGCTTTTCACAGCCTCATTACAGTTACATAGTAAATCTTCAGAACATCGAAAAGCTTGAAAAGGATATCATTATTCTCAAAAAGAATAATAATGAAACAGTTAACGTTAAAATTTCACAGAGAAAATACAAAGACTTTAAAAATCATTTTTTTGACTATATTTCGCAGGAAAATTTTTAACAGAATAGAAAAAATTGTTGACAAGCCTGCATTTTATGATATAATAAAACTGTTGCTTTATGCAACAAATCCTTGCGGCGCAAGCCGCCATAATGTCCAGAAGGAGGTGCAATAGAATGGCAGTTACAGCAAATTACGAAACCGTAATGATTATTTCAATGAAAAAGGGCGAAGAAGGTATTCAGGCTATCGTTGAAAAGTTCAAGGCTCTCATTGAAAAGAATGCCACTTTAAAGAATGTTGACGAATGGGGCAAGAGAAAGCTTGCTTACCTCATCAACAAGGAAAGCGAAGGCTATTACGTACTTTTCGATTTTGAAAGCACAGCTGAGTTCCCTGCTGAGCTCGACCGTATTTACAAAATCACAGACGGCGTAATGCGTTCACTCATCATCAAAAAAGAAGACGAATAATCACATTGTAGGGTTTGACCCGAATTACGAAAGGATTAAGAAATGTTAAACAGAGTTATTTTGATGGGCAGACTTGTTTCTGACCCTGAATTAAAGACAACAGGAACAGGTATAAGCGTTACAAGCTTCAGAATTGCTGTTGAACGCAGCTATGTAAAACAGGGCGAGGAACGCAAGGCAGATTTCTTTGATATTGTTTGTTGGAGAAATCAGGCTGAATTTGTTTGCCGTTATTTTGGCAAAGGTGCAATGATTGCAATTGACGGTCAATTGCAGAGCCGTACCTATCAGGCTAAAGACGGTACTAACCGTTATGTTGTCGAAGTTGTCGCTGACAGTGTATCATTCACAGGCGAACGCCGTGACAATTCAGGCGGATACAACCAGTCGTACGGTGGAAACCAGAGTTATGGCAACCAGTCATACGGCGGAAATCAGTCATATCAGCAGGAAGCACCTGCACCGCAGCCTGCTTCTTATCAGAGCGGAGCAAATTCCGATTTTCAGGATATGCCCCTTGATGACGACTTACCGTTTTAATTACAACTTTAGTTTAAATAATTCTCATTGAAAGGAGAACTTCACTATGGCAGACAGACCTATGAACCGTGGCAGAAAGGCTCGCAAGAAAGTTTGCGGTTTCTGCGTTGATAAGGTTGAACATATCGACTACAAAGATATCGCACATCTTCGCCGTTATATGTCAGAGAGAGGAAAGATTCTTCCCCGCCGTGTAACAGGCACATGTGCAAAGCATCAGCGTGAGCTTACAGTAGCAATCAAGCGTGCTCGTCACCTTGCATTACTTCCTTACACAGCTGACTAAATAAAATTTACCGCTCCGTTATGGGGCGGTTTTTTACAACATAAAACAACGGCAGGTGATATTAAAATCATCTGCCGTTGTCCTGTAAAATTATGTTTACGGGAGGTATTGATTTAGTTATTTACTGCATTTTTGAGAGCAGTTTTTACATTTCGGACTCATTGACCAGAGCTTATCGGCAGTATCAATCCAGTTTTCAGCATATGACTTGCACTTGCCGCAAAGATGCTCTGCACTTTCGGGTGACTGCATATCGGTTGAATGAGCGTTTGACTGTGCAACCATTTTTTCAAGATATTCGGGATTCTCAAGCATCGGACACGGGCGGAACATATTCTCATTAAACGGCTGATTATTTTTATAAGCCATAAACAGGGGAGAAGTGTATGCTTCAAGCAATGTCTTATCCTTTATATTTGAATCAGAGTAGTGAATAAATGCGCAGGGCTCAATATCACCGTTTGCGTTGATGTGCAGATACAGTCTTCCTCCCGCAACGCATCCACCGACAAATTCTCCGTCGTTCTGGAAATCAATTGTGAAAACCGGCTTTGTTTCTCTGAACGAACGAATCTGACTATACATTTTTTCACGCTGTTCGGGTGTGGGGAGCAGGTCAGTCACTGCGTCGTTCCCTACGGGCATATAGTGGAAGAACCACGCAAATTTAACACCGTTGTCAACAAGCATATCAATAAATTCTTCCGAACCGATTGAGTCAACATTCTGTGATGTGTAACAGCACGATGCGCCAAACGGCAGTTTCTTTCTTTTCAGAATTTCCATAGCTTTCATAACAGCCTTAAATGTGCCTTTTCCTCTGCGGAAGTCGGTAGCTTCTTCAAATCCCTCAACGCTTATTGCAGGAATAAAGTTCTTCACACGCAGCATTTCATCTGCAAACTCCTCGTCAATAAGAGTACCGTTTGTGAAAGCAAGGAACTGGCAGTCGGGGTGTGCTTCACACAGACGTATAATGTCTTTTTTGCGGACAAGCGGCTCGCCTCCTGAGAAAAGATACATATATGTACCCATTTCTTTACCCTGATTGATAATATCGTCGAGAGTTTCGTAGCTCATATTAAGTTTGTTGCCGTACTCAGCAGCCCAACAACCAGTGCAATGCAAGTTGCACGCAGAAGTCGGGTCCATAAGAATTGCCCATGGAACGTTGCAGTTATACTTATCCTGAATCTTATGCTGTTTATCCATACCGATAAGGAATGAGTTGACTGCAAGGTTTTCAAACATAGTCTTTCTTACATCGTCGTCAATATCACTCCAAAGACTCAGAATCAGTCTGTACCAGTTGTTGTCCGGATTGTCGATGATTTCGTGAAGTTTTTTCCTCTGGGCAGGAAAAAGATTATCTTTATCAAATTTATCAGCCCAATTAATCAGCTTGGGAATATTTTTTTCGGGGTCACCGCTCACATAATCAATTGCCTTTTTAACGGCAAAACTTTTTATGTTTTCGCTGACAGTTTTCTCACTCATAACAAATGTTCCTTTCTGAATATATAATCAGCTTATTCTGATTGCTACAATTATATTCCCGAAAAATGTTTTAATCATTAGACACCGAAAGGCAAATGTCCCATTTTTTGACGGGAATGAAAATTGTTACAAATTTTGACATTTTTCGACATTTGTCCGTTGAAATTTTAATAATTAAAATGTATTCTTTACTAAAAATGTTTGCTTAACAAATAAAGCAGTGAGTAAATAACTCACTGCCGTTTTGAATGATAATTCAGTTTTGATTTTCTTGCTCAAGGTCTTTAGAAATATATATAGCCGTGCTTATCAGACAGGATTTAAGTAAAGAGAGAAATGCTTCGGGCGGAACGCAGTTTTTGTCAATAATCCATCTTGTGATTGCGCCGATAAATCCGTCAGCAAAAAAGTCAATATGAAACTTTGTCACTTCACTGCCTTTTAAGATTATTTCAAGCTGTTTTTTAATAAAAGAACGCAGGTATTCAGAAAAATGTTCTGAAAAAGAATTTTGCCCTTCAATTTTAAGGGCTTTTCTGTAAAAATCCCGATGCTCATAAAAGTAGTTGCACAGAATTTCAAGGAGCTCCCAACCGTCATAGCTTATTTTTTCATTTACGGCATAGATAAATTCCGTATCAAAAATCCAGTTCACAAGGTCGTACTTGTCCTTGAAATGGTAATAAAAGCTTTTTCGGTTCATATTGCATTTGTCGCAGATGTCCGATACGCTGATTTTTGAAAATGTCTTTTCGCTCATAAGCTCCTTCAGTGCAGTAGCCAAAGCCTTTTTAGTTATGTTTGAATCAGCCAAATCCGTCATCTCCTTTTTTGCGAAAAGTTGAGCGTCTACGCTCAATTTGGCAGGTGCTTCCTGCATCCATTCATCATAATGTATCGTGGCCGTTTCCTATAAAGTAAAAAACGGAACTTATCTGCCTACAGATAAGTCTCGCTGTTCAGAAATTAGCTAATCAGTAAATCAAATTTAATAAAAGCAATGTATATGATACTGACAATTATTATAGCAAAAAATCAAAAAGTTATCAACTTTTTTTAATAGTCATTTTAATTTGTTTGTCCAATAAAAAGTGAATATTACTTTGACTAATAGAAACAACCGTATGCCAAAAGACATACGGTTGTTTTATGTAGTAAAAATTCTTATTTAATTTCCTTAATCCAGCCTTCGGGAGATTCAATCTTGCCCATCTGAATACCGGTGAGAGTTTCATAAAGCTTTTTGGTTGTCGGGCCCATTTCTTCCATACCGCTTGGAAAGCAGATTTCCTTGCCGTGGTCATAAATTTTGCCGACAGGTGAAATAACTGCGGCAGTACCGCAAAGACCGCATTCTGCAAAGTCCTTAACCTCGTCAAAGTAAACTTCTCTCTGCTCAACCTCAAGACCGAGATAGTGCTCAGCAACGTACATAAGCGAACGGCGTGTGATAGAGGGGAGAATACTGTCAGATTTAGGAGTAACAATCTTGTTGTCCTTAGTAACAAACAGGAAGTTTGCACCGCCTGTTTCCTCAACCTTTGTGCGTGTTGCAGCGTCAAGGTACATATTCTCGTCAAAGCCCTCTGCATGAGCAGTAACAATTGCGTGAAGGCTCATAGCATAGTTAAGACCAGCCTTTATGTGACCTGTGCCGTGCGGAGCGGCTCTGTCAAAATCAGAAACCTTAATTGTGATAGGCTTTGCACCGCCCTTGAAGTAAGGGCCAACGGGAGTTGCAAAAATTCTGAACTGATATTCGTCCGACGGTTTAACACCGATAACAGGGCCTGAACCAAACATATACGGGCGAATATAAAGCGTAGCACCTGTGCCGTAAGGAGGTACAAAATCGGAATTTGCCTTAACAACCTTGCACACAGCCTCAACAAAATCCTCTTTTGGGAATACAGGCATCTCAAGACGCTTGCAGCTGTCTTCCATTCTCTGGGCGTTGAGGTCGGGACGGAACACAACAATTCTGCCGTCGCAGGTTGTGTAAGCTTTCATACCCTCAAAACAAGTCTGGGCATACTGCAAAACACCTGCACACTCACTAATTGTGACGGTAGCGTCCTCGGTCATAATGCCGTTGTCCCACTTGCCGTCCTTGTAGTTTGATACAAATCTTTCGCCTGTAGGCATATAGCCAAAGCCGAGATTTGACCAGTCAATGTTTTGCTTTTCCATTTACATTACTTCCTTTCGAAATATATACAAAACCCTTAAAAGGTACAGAATTATTTTAGCACTTTAATGTGTGTTTTGTCAACGCTGAACGGCTATATTTAAGTCTAAAATTGAAAATTGAGCCGCATATTGCTGCAAAGAGTTGAAATAATTGCAATAAAGAATTAAGATTGTATCCCGAAAAGCTATAATGACTGTTGGAAAATGACAATAATATAGTAAGAATTATTAAAAAGAGGTGCGCTATGGCAGAAGTAATTAAAATCGTCCTCACAGGAGGACCTTGCTCAGGCAAAACCACTGCGCTTTCTTATGTTTCAAAAAAGCTGAGGGAGCAGGGAATAGAGGTTATAACAATTGAGGAGCGTGCAACAAAGCTGATTTTAAGCGGAAAAACTCCGCAGAATATGGGACGCTATGAGTTTCACAAGCTTTTATTTGAGCTTGAGTTAGCTGAAGAAAATGAGAAGACCGAGCTAGCAAAGAAGATGCCTTACGACAGGGTAGTAATGCTCTTTGACAGAGGTTTGCTTGATAATAAAGCTTTTGTTACTCAGGAAGAATTTGACCGATATTCTTCACTGAACGGTGCTAATGAGGATATAATCCGCAATTCATATGACGCAGTTTTTCACCTTGTAACTGCCGCAGACGGTGCAGAAAGCTCATATAATTTAACAAACAACACGGCTCGTAGTGAAAGCATTGATGAGGCTAAAAAACTTGATGAAAAGATACTTTCTGTCTGGACGGGTACACCTCACCTGCGTGTTATAGACAACTCCACTTCGTTTGATAAAAAGCTTGAACGCCTTATGACAGAGATTCTGTCTTTTCTCGGAATACCGAAACATTATGAAATAGAAAGAAAATTTCTGATCGAATATCCCGACTTGAATGTTTTGAATAACATAAAAACCTGCCGTAAAATCCCTATAACGCAGGCTTATCTCACAACTCCAGACGAGGGATATTTCAGAATCAGAAAGCGTGGAAAGGGAAAAAATGCGGTATATATAAAAACCGTAAAAATCAAAATCAGCGACATAAAGCGCATTGAAATTGAAAACTATATTTCTGAAAAGGAATATAGCGAATATTTGAACAAAAAAGAGTATATTACCGGCATAATTTCAAAGGATAGATACTGCATTGTGTGGAACAGCTCTTACTATGAGCTTGACGTTTATCCCTTCTGGAGCGATAAGGCAACGATAGAAATTGAACTTCTGTCAGAAAATCAACCGTATAAACTGCCGGATTTTGTCAGATTAATAAGAGAAGTGACTTTTGAGCAGGAATACCGAAATCTCGCTTTAGCGCAGAAGTACGGAAAGGTATAATTTATTACACAAATCTATCTGAATACAAACATATTTTACGTCAATTCGACATTTTAAAAAAATATTCAAAAAGGTATTGACAAAATCAACCTGAATAGATATAATATAAAGGCTGACTAAAACAGCTATAGCTGTTCAGAACTGCGCCAATAGCTCAGCTGGATAGAGCAACTGCCTTCTAAGCAGTAGGTCAGGGGTTCGAGTCCCTTTTGGCGCGCCATATGGTGGGATTAGCGTAGTTGGTTAACGCGCCAGTTTGTGGCACTGGAGACC
>CACXFS010000008.1 GCA_902766885.1 uncultured Ruminococcus sp.
CCTTTCCAATCGCAACACGCCGCAACAAGCGAGATGGTCTTTTCTACAGATGAACATACTTCGGGCGGCTAAGTATCCGAAGGAATTTAAAGGTGAGCGTTAATAAAACAGTCCGGTGGACTGTTTTTAGCGAACTGCGTTTATGATACTTTTCCAATCGCAACACGCCGCAACAAGCGAGATGGACTTTTACTACAGATTAACATACTTCGGGCGGCTAAGTATCCGAAGGGATTTGAAGGTGAGCGTTAAAATTGTCCTACCCCTGCTTTGCAAGCACTCGCCTGACAAAGAACATAACTATTCCGATTACTGAAAATACCGATAATACGAACGCATATTTCCCGATAAATGAAACGAATTTTCCTGCGCTCTCTGAAATTTTCCTTGCATACAATATTGAAAACTGTTTTATATTTCTGCATACACTTTTTGAAAGCGAAACGGTCTTATCCTTGATTTTAAACCATAAAGCTTTTATTTTCCATGTCATAACCACCGCTCCTTTAGTGTTATATGTATTATTTCATTGATACAATTTTATTCTATACTATTCTATACTATTATTTTATATATGTCAACAGCTTTTGCGCAAAATAAAGTAAAATAATTCTTTTATTTTCGCCGATAAAAAGACAAAATTGTTTACAAAAACAGCAAAATGCTTTATACTAAAATCATCAAACGGGTAAATAATATTAGGGTGTACCGAAATAGGAGGACATTATTATGAAAAGGACTGCTCTTTTGCTTTGTATTATTGCTTTAGTCCCCTTTGTTTTCTGCTCCTGCTTTGACAAAGAGGTGCAGAGTATTGAGCTGAGCGAAACCGACGTTACTATGACCGTCGGTGATTCACTCGGAATTGAGGCAAAAATTCTTCCCGATGACGCCAAAATCAAGGCACTTGACTGGACAAGCTCCGACAACAAAATCGTCACCGTATCCGACGGCACTTTAAAGGCAAAAAGCGCAGGCACAGCCGTTGTGACGGCAAAAACGGAAAGCGGTATTAAATCCTCCTGCAACGTCACAGTAGCTGACAAAGAAGTGACCTCCATTACCCTTTCGAGTACCGATGTTTCGGTAAAAGTGGGCAAGAAAATTCAGCTTACTGCCAAAACTCAGCCGTCTGACGCACCGAGCGGAGTTCTTGAATGGAACTCAAGCGACGAAAAGGTGGCAATTGTAAACAGCGATGGCTTTGTTACGGGCGTAAAATCGGGAGTTGCAAGCATCACATGCAAATCCGAAAACGGCAAGGAAGCCTCCTGCACCGTTACGGTAAAGACAGAAACTGTTACTAACCCGACTTCTCCGAGCACATCTACCACAGTTCCAACGCAGGACAGTACAAAACCGTCATCATCTAAAAACAAAAAGGGCAGAATCACCACGCAGAATTCATCTCCGAGCGAAATCGGAAATGCATATAAAAGTGACTTCATTTTTTACGATTCTTCCTATCGAAAGCTTACCGACAGCGAAGTTTCGAAGCTTTCATCAACAGAAATCCAACAGGCTATCAATGAAATATACGCCCGCTACGGACGTGTTTTCAAGGACACGCAGATTAAGGCTTACTTCAATTCGACAGAATGGTACGTTGAAAATCCGAGCTACAGCGACTCAAATGTAAACGATATTGAAAGAGCAAACATTTCCTTACTTATTAAGTATCGATAATACACAGCTTGACATTTTTTTAAAAAGATGATAAACTTAACGGGCAATTTAATAAACGATACATAAACGACACAAGTAGTGCACTGCACATAAATCTGATTACGGTAAATATGTTTTTTCAGATTTGTGCAAGTACATATTGTGTCGTTTTTTGCGTTTGTTAATAATACTAACACCTGATAAAAAGCAGACAATCTTTTCGGTCTAATTTCCGCAATACTACGTTGTCTTGCGAAAATTATCCTCGCAAATATAAGTCTGCTTCCTATCAGGAATTAGTATAAAAAGAAAAGGAGAGTAAATTTTATGCCAAGCAATCAGTTTCAGAGAACGGTTTTTGCCTTTCTCACAGTTTTAGTCACAGTCCACGCCTTTGTTTTCTACAACCTCTATGTAGTCAACGGTGCAACACTTATGGAGATTAACAGCACTCAGGGCGTGCTTGAAGCAATCAACAAACAGGGCGGCGTTTATATGTTCGGCACCTATATGCCGATATGGTGCGTTGTGCTTGTAGAGTTCATTTTTGCGTTCAGCCTTGAGGTTTTTATGGGCAGTCCCTGCTCGTTTAAGCTTGCCTCAAAGGTGTTTAATCCCCGTGAAACCCACCCCGTAATTTTTGAAAGTGCAATTATCTGCGCAACCGTTGGACTTATGTGTCCTGCAATGAGCCTTATTGCCGCTTTTATTTATTATCCCTACTATGCAGGTTTCAGCATAATCACGCTGTTTGCAACATGGTTCAAACTTGTCTGCTTCAATCTTCCGTTTGCATTTTTCGGTCAGATGTTCTTTATTCAGCCGCTTATCCGCAAGGTTTTCAAAACTATTTTTTGCAGAAAAAAGACTGCTGAAAAACCGTTGGCTGTTCAGGCTATCAAGGCTGAAAACTAAAATCAACAGACAAAAATTTTTACTGCGGAATTTGTTTGCACTTTAATTGCGGCAAATTCCGCAGTTTTTTGCTCTCATTGATTGACAAAAGCACACTAAAATGAGATAATATATAATACTTAATGAATAAACGGCAACACGCCGTTGCCGTTTTGTAAAAACACCGAAATCGGTATTTTTACGCAAAATCAAAGATTTTTATTCAGTAAGACCTTTGATAAGCCTGTTTTGTCGGAAAAGCGTTTTCCGGCAAGTGCAAGAGTTTTGAGTTTATTAACTCAAAAACCTTGCACCTGAACAATTCAAAAAATAGTTATTTGTTTGATGTTTTATATGTTTTTGAATTGTTCAGCAGGCATTATATAAGTATATGTAAGCGCAATGATTTTGCTTACCACTTTGCAATATATGAGGAGATATGTTTATGGCAAAGGAACTTGCTAAATCTTACAACCCCTCGGAATTCGAGGACAAAATTTATGATTTCTGGATTAAGGGCAACTACTTTCACGCAGAAGTGGACAAGGACAAAAAGCCCTATACTATCGTTATGCCGCCGCCAAACATCACAGGTCAACTGCATATGGGACACGCACTTGACGAAACTTTGCAGGATATTTTAATCCGCTGGAGAAGAATGCAGGGCTACAGCGCACTCTGGCTTCCCGGAACAGACCACGCTTCAATTGCGACAGAAGCTAAAATTGTTGAGGCTATGCGCAAAGAAGGCATTTCAAAGGAAGATCTCGGACGTGACGGATTTCTTGAGCGTGCGTGGGAATGGAAGCGTGAATACGGCGGAAGAATCACAAGTCAGTTAAAAAAACTCGGTTCAAGCTGCGACTGGGAGCGTGAACGCTTTACAATGGACGAGGGCTGTTCAAAGGCTGTTACCGAGGTATTTGTCAAGCTCTATGAAGACGGTAAAATTTACAGAGGCAACCGAACGGTAAACTGGTGTCCGCACTGCTGCACATCAATTTCCGACGCCGAGGTTGAATACAAGGAACAGCACGGTCATTTTTGGCATCTGCTCTATCAGGTTAAGGAAACAGGCGAATACCTTGAAATTGCAACAACACGTCCCGAAACTATGCTCGGCGACACAGCCGTTGCAATCAACAAGGACGACGAACGCTACAAGCATCTGCACGGTTGTCATGTAATTCTCCCGTTGCTCAACAAGGAAATCCCGATTGTATGCGACGAACACGCAGATATGGAAAAAGGAACAGGCGTTGTTAAGATTACTCCCGCCCATGACCCCAACGACTTCGAGGTAGGTCAGCGCTGCAAGCTTCCAATCGTACGCTGCTTCACATATGACGGTCACATGACGGGCGCCAAGGACGTTGCTGAATACAACGAGCTGAAGGCAAAGGGTCAGCTTGCAGAAAACGAGCCTGAGGTGCTTGACTGCGGAAAATACGCCGGTATGACAACTATGGAGGCAAGAGAAGCAATTCTTGCCGATCTTAAGGCTATCGGAGCACTCAAAAAGGTTGAGGAGCTTACGCACGACGTCGGCACATGCTACCGCTGTCACACAACTATTGAGCCTATGGTCTCAAAACAGTGGTTTGTCAAGATGGCTCCGCTTGCAAAGCCTGCAATTGAATGCGTAAAGAACGGCGAAACAAAGATTATTCCCGAACGCTTTGAAAAGGTATATTTCCACTGGATGGAGAACATCAAGGACTGGTGTATTTCTCGTCAGCTCTGGTGGGGTCACAGAATCCCTGCGTGGTACTGCGACGACTGCGGCGAAATTATCGTTGCAAAGGAAGCGCCCACAGTTTGCCCGAAGTGCGGCAAAAATCACCTGCATCAGGACGAGGACACACTCGACACATGGTTCAGCTCCGCTTTGTGGCCTTTCTCAACACTCGGCTGGCCTGACAAGACTCCCGAACTTGAGTACTTCTATCCCACCGATACGCTTGTTACGGGCTACGATATTATCTTCTTCTGGGTTGCAAGAATGATTTTCTCAGCATGTGAGCATACGGGCAAAGCACCGTTCAAGACTGTATTTATGCACGGCATTGTTCGTGACGAAAACGGCGTTAAGATGTCAAAGTCACTCGGCAACGGCATTGACCCGCTTGAGGTTATCGACAAATACGGCGCAGACGCACTCAGATTTTTCCTTGCAACGGGCAACTCACCGGGTAACGATATGAGATATTCCGAAAAGCGTGTTGAGGCTTGTGCTAACTTTGCTAACAAGCTCTGGAACGCATCACGTTACGTTCATATGAACATTGACGATTACGATGTTCCGCAACAGCTCCCTAAAACGCTTACAACTGAGGACAAGTGGATTGTTTCAACACTCAACACGGTTGCAAAGGAAGTCAACGAAAACCTTGAAAAATTTGAGCTTGGTATTGCTGTTCAGAAGGTTTACGAGTTCATCTGGGACTGCTACTGCGACTGGTACATTGAGCTTGTAAAGGCAAGACTTTCAAGCGACGGCGAGGACGCACAGAACGCAAGACAGGTTCTGCTCTATGTTCTCGACCAAATTTTAAGACTTCTTCACCCGTTTATGCCCTACATCACAGAGGAAATCTGGCAGACAATTCCGCACGAGGGCGAAACGGTTATGCTTGCGAAGTATCCCGAATATAACGCAGAGCTTGACTTTCCCGAGGCTGTTCTTGAAATGCAGAGGGTTATGGAGGCAATCCGTGCAATCCGTAACCGCCGTGCGGAGATGAACGTTCCTCCGTCAAGGAAAGCAAAGGTTTACGTTGCAACAAAGTTCCCGCAGACCTTCAAGGACGGCACAGCCTTCATTCAGAAGCTTGCGTCTGCAAGCGAGGTTGAGGTTGCCGACAGCTTTGAAATTGAAGGAGCAGTTACAATCGTAACGGCTGACGCAAAGATTTACATTCCGATGGACGAGCTTGTTGACAAACAAGCAGAGCTTGCAAGACTCAACAAGGAGCTTGAGCAAGTCAAGAAACGCCTTGCACAGAGCGAGGGCAAGCTTAACAATCAGGGCTTTGTAGCAAAGGCACCCGAAGCCGTAATCGAAAAGGTTAAGGGACAGGCTGCAAAGGAAAGAGAGCAGATTGCCCTTATTGAAGCGGCTATAAATGCATTGAAATAATAAATTAAGCGGTACAGTGAGCAATGACTGTACCGCTTTTGCATTATTTGTACGATGATATCTTTTATTAAGATAAACCATAATTTGTCGAGTGCCTCGACGGGCAAACCGAGTGGAAAAGTCGGTTATTTAGGTAAAAACGGTTGCCCGAATTATA
>CACXFS010000009.1 GCA_902766885.1 uncultured Ruminococcus sp.
ACACTCAAAAATGAATGTACCAATGTTCAAAAGTTCCTTGACATTGTCAGGAAATATGTATGTGTTCAGGAACTGACGCCCGAGGTGCTGAGAACCTTCATCAGCAAGATTGTCGTTCACGAGCGCGAGAAAAAGAACAGCCAGACCTCTCCGCAACAAATCGACATCTATTTCCGCTACATCGGAACATTCGCTCTGCCGAGCGAAATTATCCAAGCAGAAGAAAAAACGCATGACGAAAGGCGGACAGCTTGAACTGTCCGCCCGCACATAAGGCACCGCATTAAACTGAAAACATCCTTTTCGGAATCAGCCTAACGATGTCCCTTTTACTTTGCAATATAAAATTTTAAGCTGATTGTTCCTGACTTTCTTCCTTTGCTTTTTTAAAAGCGGCGTCTTTCTGCTTTTTCTTCTTGATTACTTTAAGACGGCTGAATTCTTCTCTGTCTTTTTCGTCAAGTGCGTCGGAAATAAACTTTACCGTTTCTTCAAACTTCGGAATCATAATATTTTTCAGAGCGTTTGCACGCTTCTGGGTTTTCTTGATAGAATCGGCAAGTCTGTAAACGCTGTTTTCAATTTCAGCAAGCTCTACTGTGAGGTACTTAACCTCCGAAAATTTGTTGTAAACCTTGTCAATTGCGGAGTTTGTGGTCCTCAGTCCGTAGTGAAGAAAGTCGTGCTGCTGATGCTCTCCGATTGTGAGAATCGGAATTTCAACGCCCATTACGCTGCGTGAGTCGAGCTTTAAGCTGTCCTCATAGGGGATAGAGTTTGAAATATCCTCGCAAAAGCCGTTTGTCACGTTAGCTGTCTGCAAAGCAATGTATGCTTCCTCGTAAGCGCTGTCAATCTTCTGCTGAATAGCGTTTGCGTGGTCAATCAGCGTCATCATCTCTCGGATAAGAATGTTGCGCTTTCTGTCGAGCAGTTCATATCCGACCTTTGCAAGAGCAAGCGACTTTTTGGTGTTCATCAGATTACCCTTGGTGGGTACTGCCTGTACTGCCATACACCTGAACTCCTTTCCTTACGGCTCAGCCTTTGTAGTACTTGTCAAGTATAGCGTCGTCAACACGGTCAAGCTCTGCTCTCGGAAGCGTTGAAAGCAATTCCCAGCCGAGGTCAAGACTCTGTTCAATGCTTCTGTTCTCGTTAAAGCCCTGATTTACAAACTTTGCCTCGAACAGCTTACCGAACTCAATGTACTTCTTGTCGGTAGGTGAAAGCTCCTCCTCGCCGATAACCGAAGCAAGCGACCTTGCGTCAATAACCTTTGCATAGGACGCAAAAAGCTGGTTTGCAAGCGACTGGTGGTCGCCTCTTGTGTAGCCTTCGCCGATACCGTCCTTCATAAGACGTGAAAGCGACGGAAGAACGCTTACGGGCGGGTAAAGTCCCTGTCCCTGAAGTGAACGGTCGAGAACTATCTGTCCCTCTGTGATATATCCCGTAAGGTCGGGAATAGGATGAGTAATATCATCGTTGGGCATTGTGAGAATCGGAATCTGCGTAACCGATCCGGAATGTCCCTTAATCATACCTGCACGCTCGTAAAGAGATGCAAGGTCGGAATAAAGATAACCGGGATAACCCTTACGTCCGGGAATTTCACCCTTTGACGAGGAAAACTCACGCAGAGCCTCGGCGTAGGATGTCATATCGGTCATAATTACAAGAATGTGCATATCAAGCTCGAAAGCAAGGTACTCTGCAATTGTAAGCGCACATCTCGGTGTAAGAGTTCTTTCGATAATCGGGTCGTTTGAAAGGTTCAAGAGCATAACAACTCTTGAAAGAACGCCGCTTTCTTCAAAGCTTCTTCTGAAATACTCAGCAACGTCCTTCTGAACGCCCATTGCGGCAAATACAACGCCGAAGTTTGTGCTGTCGGCACCGCTGATTTTAGCCTGACGTACAATCTGTACGGCTAAATCATTGTGAGTCATACCTGTTCCGGAAAAAATCGGAAGTTTCTGACCTCTGATAAGCGTCATAAGCGTGTCAATTGTCGAGATACCCGTGTTAATGTAGTTTTTCGGATATACTCGTGAAACAGGGTTAATCGGCGTACCGTTGATGTTTTCACGCTTTACGGGGAAAATATCGCCGAGTCCGTCAATCGGTCTGCCTGCACCGTCAAGCACACGTCCGATAATTTCGGGCGAAAGCGGCATTTCCATAGGATGTCCCGTAAGAGTAGTTCTTGTGTTCTTAAGGCTGATTCTTCTTGTGCCCTCAAAAACCTGAACAACAATTCTTTCGCCCTCGATCTGAACAACACGTCCCTGTCGGGTTGTGCCGTTTTCAAGGCGGATGTCTACTATTTCTTCATTGGAAACGCCCTTAACGCCGTCCATTACGATAAGCGAGCCGTTAATTTCCTTTACGCCTACATAATTTATTATCATTGTGCGTTTCCTCCTTATTTAAGTAGTGAAGCAAGCTTTTCGTCGATTTCCTTGATGTAATCATCGAACATTTCGGGCTTGCTGTTTGGAATGTCATACTTCATCTTTGTCAGCTTGTCAAAGAGTCCAAGATTCAGAACCTTTGAAAGCGGAATTTCCTTTGCAACGATTTCCTTTGCTTTTTTGTAAAGGTGAAGTATTGTTTTCATCATAAGCTTCTGCTTTTCAAGCGGAACGAATGTATCGTCAGCGTGGAAAGCGTTCTGCTGTAAGAATCCTACTCTGATAACTCTTGCAGTTTCAATTACAAGCTTCTGGTCGTCGGGAAGAACGTCCGAGCCGATGAGCTTTACGATTTCCATAAGCGAGCTTTCTTCCTGCAAAAGTGCGCTTATTCTGTTGCGGTATTCAACAAAGTCCTCGCCGAGATTCTCTTTAAACCACGGGTCAAGGTCGTTGAAATATTCGCTGTAGCTCTGCATCCAGTTGATTGCAGGGTAGTGTCTTGAATAAGCGAGCGACTTGTCGAGCGCCCAGAAACAGCGTGTGAAACGCTTTGTGTTCTGCGTAACAGGCTCAGAGAAGTCGGAGCCCTGCGGAGAAACCGCACCGATAAGCGTTACCGAGCCTTCGCCGCCGCTGAGTACGTCTGCACGTCCGCCTCTTTCGTAGAACTCTGCAAGACGTGAGGGAAGATAAGCAGGAAAGCCTTCTTCGGCAGGCATTTCTTCAAGTCTGCCAGAGATTTCACGCAGAGCCTCTGCCCAACGTGAAGTTGAGTCAGCCATCATAGCAACGTGGTAGCCCATATCTCTGTAATATTCGCCGAGCGTTATACCTGTGTAGATTGAAGCCTCACGAGCCGCAACCGGCATATTTGAGGTGTTTGCGATAAGTACCGTTCTGTCGGTCATAGGGCGCTGTGACTTCGGGTCGATAAGCTCCGAGAATTCCTCAAGAACCTGACTCATCTCGTTGCCACGCTCACCGCAGCCGACGTAAATAATAATATCAGCGTCGCACCACTTTGCAAGCTGGTGCTGAGTCATTGTTTTGCCTGTTCCGAATCCGCCGGGTATTGCGGCTGTACCGCCCTTTGCAATCGGGAAAAGCGTGTCGATTACACGCTGACCTGTGATAAGCGGAACAGAAGAAGTAAGGCGGTTTTTAACGGGACGTGAAGTTCTGATAGGCCACTTCTGGCAGAGGGTGAGGCTGTGCTCTACACCCTCGTCGTCCTTGATTACAACTATTGTATCAAAAAGTTTGTAGTCGCCGTCGGGCATAACCTTTGTTACAACACCCGAAAGTTCGGGGTGCACCATAAGCCTGTGCTCAATAATCGGAGTTTCGGGGAGCGTTGCGTAAATCTGACCGCCCTCGAGTCTGTCGCCGACCTTTACCTTCATTGTGACGTTCCACAGCTTGTTTTCATCAAGCGAAGATACGGAAGCACCACGGTTGATGAATGCGCCCGACTGCTCCTCAATAGCCTTTAAGGGACGTTCAATTCCGTCAAAAATATTATCAATAATACCCGGTCCCAAAAGCACGTTCATAGGTGCTCCCGTACCCCTTACAGGGTCGCCGGGCTTAAGACCTGTTGTTTCCTCGTAAACCTGAATGGTAGTAAAATCATCGGTGATACCGATAACCTCGCCGACAAGATTCTGCTCTCCGACGTGAACCATTTCCATCATCTCGAAGCAGTCGGCTTGCTTTACGGTAACAACAGGACCGTTAATTCCGTATATAACATTGTTGTTTTCCATTTATATTACCATCTCTTTCGGTGAAATTAACAGTTGTTTGAAAATCAAAGCACGCTGAGTCCTGAATTTTCGATAAACCATTCTCTCTGTGCATAGAGCTTGCTGTCAAGCGTTTCGTCAGCCACAATGCTGAGAGCCTTGCAGTAGCCCTTTATGCCGCCGATTTTAATTGTTTTATCGGTGCAAACTTCTGTTTCGCCGCTGAAAAGCGCTTTGAGTTTGTCTGCAAAACCCATATCCTTTTCATTTAAGTAAAGAGTACAGCTTTCGCTGCCGAAAAGAGCGGCAACATTTTTTGCATTTTCCAAAAGCTTTTCGGAATACTCGGCTGTTTTGGTGTATAGGGCAAGCTTTTCTTCCGCTTTCTTAAACACGCTGTCGGTCATTTCGGCTCTTTCAAGAAAGAGCTTTTTCTGACCTTCCTGCGTAAGCTTTGCAAGTCTTGAGGTTTCTTCGTTGCGCTTGGCTTCAAGCCTATCCTTGATAAGCTTTTCACTGTCGTACTTTGCCTTTTTCTCGGCTTCTTTGATTTTTTCCTCTTTTAACTGCTCAACCTCGGTACGCATGGCGTTTCTCTGCTCGTCAGCGTATTTTTTTATGGCTTTAAGAAAGTTATCCGTTTTTGCTGTTTTGTCCATATATATAACCTCTTTAGCAAATCAATTTGCGATAATCAGAGCTTAACTCCGATAGCGTCCTGAACGTACTTTGTAATACTGTCCTTTGTTCTTCCGTTGCCGTGACGGTCGGGAATTTCAACAATAAGCGGCTGCTTTCGGTTTAATTTAAGCTCATATACAAGGTCGGGGCAGAGAGCGACAAGGTGCTCCGTCATTAAAATAACGGCGATGTCTTCTCTGTTCATTGCGTTTGTAAGCTCACGGCGAACGTCCTCATCTTCGTGAACGACAACACCCTCAATGCCTGCAAAGCGCATACCCATTTTTGTATCAACATTATCACTTATAAGAAAAAATTTCATAGTATCAAATCCTTTTCAGTCCGGATTTATCAGCCGACCGAGGAGATAATCATAATTGAAATAAGCATACCGTAAAGTGCGATACCTTCGCCGAGAGCAACGAAGATGATAGCCTTACCAAATGCCTTGGGGTCCTCGCTTGTTGCGCCGATTGCGGCAGGAGCTGCGTTACCAACGGCAATACCGCCGCCGATGCAGGAAAGACCTGTTGCAACTGCTGCGCCGATGTAAGCCATACCGCTTGCAGCAGCCGAAGCTGAAGCAGCGTCCTCTGTAGCTGCGCCTGCAACTAACGGACAAACAAAACAAATTGCAAATACTGCTGCGAAAGAAGCAAGCTGCATTAAAACAGTTTTCTTTCTGCTTTTGCCTTTTTCAAAAGCCTTAACGGCAATGAATACGGAAACAATAAGAAATACAACGGGAAGTGCAAGCATTAATAAATTGAAAAGTAACATAGTAAATTCCTCCAAAAAATTATTCTGTTATTAATTTAACAGGCTCATAAGGTCTGCCTTCGCCCGAGTAGAAACGGCTGAACATTTCGTAATATTCAAGACGAAGTACCTGAATTGCAACAAGCAAAGCCTCAAGAACCATAACGAGTGCGTTTCCGAAAACGACAATCGGCCAGTAGCCGACTCCGCCGACGGTTTCTGCGAGCACAAACACAACCATCATCATACCTGCGTGAACAAGAACGAATGCGCCCACACGCAGAAAGCTCATTGTGTTCGTGACATAGCTTAAAATAACCTCAATGGACTCAAAAAGATTTTCAACGATATATCCGCCCCAGCTTTCGGGCTTCCAGTCGGGCTCGCCGTTTACGAGATTTGTAAGCGGTTCGCCGAAGAAGATAAGGATAAACGGAAGAACAATCAGACAAAGCACATAGGGGAGAGTGAGAGTGTTAAGTCCGAGGAACAACTGTCCCACAAGTCCGAATACAACCGAGCCGTAGAAAACAATTCCTGCAACTCCGCTTGTACTGAACAGCGCACGTCCGTAATTTTTCTGTCTGATTGAGGTGTAAACATTAAGAAACATTGCTATTATCAGAAGCAGAACGCCAATGCCGATAGCCGACATAATGATTGTGTTGGTGTTCTGCGATGCCATAACCTCAAACGGCTTTTCTTCAAGTCCGAAAAGCGCCTTGTACATCGGGTCGAGCAGATGCTCAAATCCGAAAACGCTTCCGAAGAAAGTGCCGAACACAGCCGATGAAATTCCGCATGGGAAAAGAATTTTGCCGATTTTCATTTTCTTTAACTTCCACATCAGAAGTCCTGCAATTGAAAGGCAGATTCCCTGTCCCAAGTCGGCAAACATAATTCCGAAAATTATGATGTAGGTTATTGCAATAAACAGCGACGGGTCAATTTCGTTGTATTTCGGTACGCCGTACATTTCGGTGTAGAACTCAAACGGCTTTGCAAGGAAGCAGTTTCTGAGTTTTACGGGCGGAGATTTTTCAATTTCCTTTTTAGCGTCCGAAAGCTCAACGCTTACACTGCTGATTTTTTTCAGCCTGCGCTTTAGCGGCTTTGCAAATTCTGTAGGAACCCAGCCGACTATGATAAAGCTTCTGTTATATTGCAGTGCCTTTGTGCGTATTTTTGCGTAAAGGTAAAGCTCCTCAAGCTTTGAAAGATACCTTGTTATACGTTCGGCATGCATATCAAGATAGCTGTCAAGCCTTTTCTGCGACTCAGCTAATTTTGTTTCGAGTTTCGGAACAAGCTCCTGAAGCTTCTGAAGATGAACTCTCGGAGTGTCGTTAACGCCTAAAACATCGCATTTTTCAAAGTACAGTCCCGAAAAAATCCTGTCGATTTCACCGCAATTGTCAATCGGAGCAAAATAAACGCCCCAGTAATGCGATTTATCTTCACTGCATATTGTGAAGTCAACATAGGGATTGTCCTTGTAAGCAGAAAGCTTTTCGTAGCTTTCCTTAGGAAGTCTGCCAAAACGGGTTTTAAGGTACTTAAGCGTCAGAAGCTTTTCGGTTTCAACGCCGAGTCCGACAAAATGCTTTGTGTCGTTAAGGCTTTCCTTTGCTTCAATAAGCTGTTCGGATACAAACTCCCTGTCGTCTACGAGAGCGTCAATTTCTTTTGCAGTGTTAGTTGCAAAAATTTCCATTTCCTTAAAGCTCGGATTAAAGTCGCTTACGTCAATCAGCGGAAATTTACGCTTTGTAAGTCCTATCGACGCCTTAAGGTTGGTGAGTGGTTCAGCGTAGATGTTTTTTGTCTGCAGGTGTGTAAAATTCTTTGTGTTACTGTAAAAAGCAGGAACATCGTCGGGATGAAACACACCCGATTCACCAAGAACCGAAATAACGTCGTCAATATCGTCAACAACGCCGATGACGTTTACGGCCTGCATGGTTGATACAGCCAAGTTAAAATCACCTCTTTATGAGAGTCAAGCTTAATCAGTAGATAAGCAATGACTGTATTAATTTAGTATCAAGCTTATATCTTACTCCCTCAATAAGGCTGACAACGTTCATCAGCTCGATTTCGGAAATAAACATATAAGACAGCATAACTACAGACGGATTGTTGGAAAAATGCATATTTTTTCTTGCCAGCCTGTACTTAACTCTCGGACTGATGTCGCTTGCATAAACGTAGCCGATTTTGTCAATCAACTTGCCGTTGTGCGTTGACTGCATAATTGAAAAGACCTCAGCCGAGGATTCCGCCCTGCACATCATATCAATCGCCTTGGGACTGATGTCGCAGTAATTGAGCAGAAGATTTGATTTGATAGCGTCGGGGGAGAGATTGTAATACTTTTTAAGTCTTAAAATCCTTGAAAAAATATTATAATCGTTTATGGTAAGGAAAAACGAGGTAAGCTCCTGTCTTTCACTGCCTTTTGTGTTTTTCTTGATTATGTTAAGCAGATTTGCAAAAACAAAATCGTAAAGCTTGTTTTCAATCTCGGAAATATGAAGCCGTCCTTTTTCGTCGGGCGAACAGCTCTTGAGTATTTCATAATACGGAGAGTCTGAAAGTACCTTTAAAAATTCTTCATAATTCTTTGCATTTGCAAGCCTGTCAATATCAATTTCCGTGTGCTTAGAAAAGTATGCGGGGAACTGATAGATAAATTTTTCGGTTGAATTGGAGTTAAGCAGAATTAAAAATCTGACAATCTGCTCAACCTCAATTGTTTCGATGACATATTGAGAAAATCCCGAGCTTACGCTTGAATCGTACCTGCAAAGCGAATCAAATTCGTAGAAAAGATTCTGCCTCAGCATTGCTTCAAGCCGTCCTCTGTGGACATCTCTTTCGTTAATGTCACGAAGCGCAGCCGAATAGTGTGTATATGATTTTAAATATGACATAACCTCTGCAACGCTCTGGCAGGCAAGCAGACTTGTGTAGTCTTTTTCGGTAAGTCGCTTACCGAATTTTGCCCTTGCTTTTGTCAGAACGGCGAAAGAAGTGTTTGACATAATCTGCACACACCTCCCGATAAAAATTGTTTTGATTATTCATACTAATACCTAATAAAAAGCAGACAATCTTTGCGACCTAATTTCCGCAAATATAAATCTACTTTCTATCAGGAATTAGTATCAAGCGTGCGGCTTACTATTGCGTCAACCCACTTGTCGCAGTTTTGCTCGTAGTCTGACTGCAGCTTGATATGAGCCGATTTCTGTTTGTTCTGGATTTCCTCCCAGAGCTTTTCGGCTTTCTTTTCCTCCAAAGAATCGTTGCGCTTAACGGTTTCAAGTGCGTCCTTCATATAGCTGTCGTAGATTTTCTGAGTTTCCTCATCAATCTTTTTTGCAAGCTCTTCCTTTTCTTTAAGGGCGCTTTCCTCCATTGCCTTAGCTTCGTTGTCGGCATCAACAATCTTTTTAATCATATTTTCCAAACAGTAACACCTCCGGAAAAAATCAATTAGTTTTTAAGCGCCTGCAAGGGTGCGGGAATTCTTCCTCCACGCTTGATAAATGTTTCGGGCGAGCCCTGTCTTACAGGCATTACGGGACCTCTGCCGAGAAGTCCGCCAAAATTGAGTTCATCACCGGCTTTCTTTCCGATAGCAGGAATAAGTCTTACGGCTGTTGTCTTTGTGTTAACCATTCCGATAGCAGCCTCGTCGGCAATAATTGCCGAGATAACCTCGGGAGTAATATCTCCCGGCACAACAATCATATCAAGACCGACAGAGCAAACGGCTGTCATTGACTCAAGCTTTGTGATGTCAAGATAACCGTTCTGCGCAGCGTCAATCATACCTGCGTCCTCTGTAACGGGAATGAAAGCACCGCTGAGTCCTCCGACGTGAGAAGAAGCCATAACGCCGCCCTTTTTGACAGCGTCATTGAGCAGTGCAAGAGCAGCGGTTGTGCCGTGACAGCCGCAGACCTCAAGTCCCATCTCTTCAAGAATATGTGCAACACTGTCGCCGACTGCGGGAGTCGGTGCAAGTGAAAGGTCAACAATACCAAAGGGTACGCAGAGTCTTTTGCTTGCCTCCTGAGCAACAAGCTGACCCATACGTGTGATTTTAAATGCAGTTTTCTTTACCATATCGGCAATTTCCGTAATGTCCTTGCCTGCGCCGCCCTTTGCAAGTGCGGCTCTTACAACGCCCGGACCGGATACGCCTACGTTAATTACGGTGTCTGCTTCGCCTACGCCGTGGAAAGCACCTGCCATAAACGGGTTATCCTCGGGAGCGTTGCAGAATACAACGAGCTTTGCAGCACCGATGCAGTTTCTGTCGGCTGTAATTTCAGCCGTCTGCTTTACAATTTTACCCATCATCTTAACTGCGTCCATATTGATACCTGCTTTTGTTGAGCCGATATTTACGGACGAGCAGACAAAGTCGGTTTCGCTCAACGCCTGCGGAATACTTTCAATCAGCGCATAGTCGCCGCTTGCAAAGCCCTTCTGAACGAGTGCCGAATAACCGCCGACGAAATTAACGCCGAGCTCTTTAGCCGCCTTGTCAAGTGCGTATGCAAACTTGACTACTTTTTTACTCTGGCACGGAGCGGCTACCATACCGATAGGAGTAACAGAGATTCTCTTGTTAATAATCGGGATACCGTATTCCTTCTGAATATCCTCGCCTGTCTTTACAAGGTCCTTTGCCGAACGGCAGATTTTGTCGTAAACCTTTGTGCAGGCTTTGTCAATATCCTCGTCAATACAGTCAAGAAGCGAAATACCCATAGTAATTGTTCTTACGTCAAGGTTTTCGTTGTCTATCATATTTATTGTTTCAAGTATGTCTTTTGTTTCTAACATTTTTATTAACTATCCTTTCAATCCGCTTTTTAAATCTTATGCATACTGTTGAATATGTCTTCATGCATAATGTGGATTTTAGTACCGGTAGCTTCTCCTACCTTGTCAAGGTTTTCTCTTAACTGCTCGAAACCGATGTTTGACTTGTCGATTTCAACAAGCATAACCATTGCAAACATATCCTGAAGAACGCTCTGTGTAACTTCAACAATGTTCACGTCTGCCTGTGCGCAGGCGTCTGAAACCTTTGCCAGAATGCCAACTGTGTCTTTGCCGATAACTGTAATGATTGCTTTCATAAGATAACCTCCTGATTATGCAGGATTAACGCTTTGAACTTGCATAATTCTGCAATAACCTTTTAATAAGTATATAATAATTCATTGTTGTTTATTATATACTTATTTTTGACTAATGTAAAGGCAAATCTTGCATAAATTTGATTGTTATGATATTATTTTTTTGGGAGGTATCGGATTTATGAAACTATGTGACCTGCATATGCACTCGAATAATTCTTTTGATGCAAAAAATACTGTTGATGAAATGTGCGAAAGTGCGATAAAATGCGGTTTGTACGCAATTGCAATCACCGACCACTGCGAGGCTCCGTGGATAAAAGACGGCGAAAACTGCGAATACGGGAGTTTTGACAGGCTTATTCCCAAGTCAATTGCAGAAACCCGGTCTGCAAAGGAAAAATACAACGGTAAACTAAAGGTGTTGTGCGGAATAGAACTCGGAGAGCCTATGCACGATAAGGAATGTACCGAAAGAGCGTTAGCCTACGGTGCAAGCGACTTTACACTTGCGTCCGTGCATAATCTCAGAGGGTTTGAGGACTTCTATTTTATCGACTGGACAAAAGTCAGCGTTGATGAAATTTTGAAACTGTACTTTGCCGAACTTGCAGAAACGGCAGAGTTTGAACACTTTGACAGCCTTGCTCATCTAACCTATCCACTCAGATATATCAAGGCAAAAACGGGAAAAATTCCCGACCTTTCAGTATTTTATGAAGATATTGACAATATATTTAAAATTCTTGTGAAGAATAATAAAGCGCTTGAAATCAACGTTTCGGGCTTGTTCAAGGAATTGAAAACCACCTTGCCCGACGAAACGCTTGTAAAACGTTTCAGAGAACTCGGAGGAAAATACATTACGCTCGGAACAGACTCGCACAGCACAGATTTTGTCGGAAAAGGCATCAAAGAGGGAATAGAGGTAGCCAGAAAGGCTGGCTTTACTCACTATACTATTTACGAAAATCATCAGCCGATACAGATTCCGATATTATAAAACAAAAACGAGGCTTCCGTATTTTGGAAGCCTCGTTGCTTTTACTTTTATAAACTATAAATTTGTAATTATAAATTTTTTGCGATTTCTTTTATGTATTCTCTGAGCTGGTCTTTGGTTTCGGGATGTTCAAGACCGACTTCAATTTGTGCCTGCAAAATTCCGAACTTGTTGCCCATATCGTAACGCTTGCCCTCAAATTCGACTGCTGTCATTCCCTTTGTGACTGCAATTTCACGCATTGCGTCGGTAAGCTGAATCTCACCGCCTGCGCCGGGCTTTGTACGCTCAAGAATTTCAAATATCTCGGCAGGAAGTACGCATCTGTCAAGAATTGAGTACAAAGAGAGTACTTCTTCCTTAGTCTGCGGCTTTTCTTTCATATCCGTGCATTTGAAAACGTTGTCATGGAGGTTTTCAACCTTTAATGAGCCGTACTTGTGAATGTCCTTTTCGGGCACAAGCTTAACGCCCACAACGCCCTCTCCGTACTCGCCGTAGCAGTCAATAAGCTGCTTGATTGCAGGAGTTTTGCTGACGATAACGCCGTCGCCGTACATAACGGCAAACGGCTCGTTTCCGACAAATGACTTAGCCTTTAAAACTGCGTGACCAAGACCTTTCATTTCTTTTTGTCTGATGAAGGTGATGTTTGCAAGGTTTGAAATTGCCCTTACAGTTTCAAGAAATTCCGTCTTGCCGCTCTTTTCAAGCTGTGCTTCAAGCTCGGGAGAGGCGTCAAAATGGTCCTCAATCAGACCCTTGCCTCTGTTGGTGATAATGAGAATATCCGTGATTCCCGCTTCCACTGCTTCTTCAACAATGTACTGAATTGTGGGCTTGTCAACAATGGGGAACATTTCCTTAGGCATATTTTTTGTAGCAGGAAGAACTCTTGTGCCTAATCCTGCCGCAGGAATAACTGCTTTGGTAATTTTCATTTCAGTCCTCCGAAAAAATGATAATACTTTTTTTAAAAGTTGATAAACAGCGGAATGTAGGAAATAATCACAAACGCAGCTTCAAAGCATATTGCAAGCGCAAGATTAACTCCTCCGCAGTTTTCAAGCTCCTTATTGATGTTGGGTGAATCAACTTTTGATTTGATAAGATTGATTTTTTTTGTGCAGTGCTTATAATAGGCTCGGTTTGCCGTAAAACCGCAGACGAGCATAATAATTCCCTTTGCAAGACTTAATATATACGGCGAATACATAAAGATAATTTCATTCATTGTAAACTCTGACGAAAGTGAGAAAGAATAAAACATCTGTGTACCGTTCTGCATATTCAGAAGGCTGCTAATCAGTTCCTGATACTCAGGCATAAGCTGAATAAATGTTTCGCCGACAGTAAGTCCGATTACAAGTAAGGAAAGTACAATTCCTATGGCAATCATTTTTCTGTAAAGGAAATAAACTCCCGAAAACAGAAAAGCTGCAAAGTTAAATCGTGAACTTCCGAAATTCTTGATTCGATTGAACACAATCATAAAATACGGCGTATTTTTGCCGACAAATTTTGACATTTCACCAGCCGTTACATTTTCTGCAATCGGCTGTTCGCTGTCAATCCCAGCCATCGGGTCAAACGGAATTCCCGCTCCGCCGAATCCGAACGGGGGTACGCCCTGACCAAAAGGCTGACCGTTGGTGCCGTTCTGAGGATTCTGTGTGTTTTGATTGTTACTTTGCTTTCTGTCCTGCTCGTTGAGCGGAAAACCGCACTTCCGGCAGTAAAACGTGGCTTTTTCGTTTTCAAAACCGCATTTTTTACAGATTACAGTACCGCTTTCGGTGTTGTCCGAATCGCCTTTATTTTCACTGTATGTTTCTTCAAAGGAAAAACCCTCTGAATGCTTGTCCTCATAAAAGCAATGTCCGTTATTTTCGTAACATTCACGGTGGTGTGGTGCGCCGCATTCGGGACACACAACAATGTCGTCACCGCTTTTGAATTGTTCATTGCATACGGGGCATTTGTATTGAGTAAATTCCATAATTTCCTCCGTATATTCTTTTACAAGTTAAGGAACCACTGAATAAATCACGCTAAAAGCTGTTTACACATCTTGCTTGCATATTTTCCGCCAGCTTGCCCAAAAAATCCTCGTAATGCGTCAGCATTACTGCGGTTTATTTGTGCAACCTAACGAAAAATCTGACGGCGCAATATGCACAAACGATTTAATCAGTGTTTCCTTAATTATAACAAATAAAAACTCTAATTGCAACAATAATAATTTATTTAAATTTTAAGTTTACATTTCTGCACAAATTTGGTATAATAACAAATTGTGATAAGATAATGTAAAATGAAAATATATATCAAAGAAAGGTATGTGTTTATGGTACAGTTTGAAGAATTGCTGCTCGGACTTCAGGCGTTAAAGCCTGAGATTGACGATTTGTCCGACGCTCTCGGAATGAAAGGAATGTTATCCGAAATTCAGCAGCTTGAGCTGAAGGCTACCGAGCCGGGATTCTGGGACGACGTTGAAAAATCGCAGAAGGTTTTGCAGAGAACGGGTGCACTCAAGGGCAAGGTAGAGGCTTACGAAGGTCTTGTTGCAAAATATGAGGACACCGTAGCGCTTATTGAGCTTGCAAATGAGGAAGAAGACTTGTCACTGCTTGAAGAGGCTGAAAGCGAAGTTAATGCAGTCAAGGAAAGCCTTGAAAAGCAAAGACTTCAGACCTTGCTTACAGGCGAATATGATAAAAATAATGCAATTCTCACTTTCCACGCAGGTTCGGGCGGAACCGAAGCTCAGGACTGGGCAGAAATGCTTTACAGAATGTATACTCGCTGGGCAGAGGCTCACGGATTCAAGGTTAAAGAGGTTGACTACCTCGACGGCGACGAGGCAGGACTAAAAAGTGCCGTTTTGCTTATTGAGGGCGAAAACGCATACGGTTATCTGAAAAGTGAAGCAGGCGTTCACCGTCTTGTGCGAGTATCTCCGTTCGACTCGGCAGGCAGACGTCACACGAGCTTTTCTTCATTAGAGGTTATGCCCGAAATGGACGATGATATTCAGGTTAACATCGCACCCGAAGATATAAAAATGGACGTTTACCGTGCGAGCGGTGCAGGCGGACAGAAGGTAAACAAAACTTCATCTGCCGTTCGTCTTACTCATATTCCGACAGGTATCGTAGTAGCAAGTCAGGTTGAGCGCAGTCAGTATCAGAACCGTGACGTTGCTATGAAAATGCTTATTTCAAAGCTCGTTGAAATCAAGGAGCGTGAGCACCTTGAAAAAATTGAAGATATAAAGGGCGTTCAGAAGGAAATCACATGGGGTTCGCAGATTCGAAGCTACGTTTTTATGCCCTATACAATGGTAAAGGACCACAGAACGGGCTTTGAAACGGGTAACATTCAGGGCGTTATGGACGGCGACCTTGACGGATTTATCAATGCATACTTAAAATGTGCAAGCCTTGGAACCTTGCAGAAATAAAAAGGGGTAATTTTATGAAATATTTTGTAATGCTTTGTGACGGAATGGCTGACGAGCCTGTTGAAGCGCTCGGCAATAAAACTCCTATGGAAAAGGCTGTAAAGCCTTGTATGGATAGTCTTGCATCAAAAGGTGAAGTCGGAATGGTAAAAACTGTTGCAGAAGGCTTAAAGCCCGGCAGTGACGTTGCTAATCTTTCCGTTCTCGGATATGAGCCGGCAATCTACTACAGCGGACGTTCTCCGCTTGAGGCGGCAAGCATCGGAATTGATTTAAAGGACACAGACGTTACCTTAAGATGTAACCTTGTAACACTTTCCGACGAGGAAAATTACGAGGATAAAACAATGGTTGACTACTGCGGCGGAGATATTTCAACGCAGGAAGCAAAGATTTTAATAGATTACATTCAGGAAAAGCTAGGCGACGATACTTTCAAATTCTATTCGGGCGTTTCATACCGTCATTGTCTTGTGTGGAGCAACGGCAATCCTCACCCGGGCGAGCTTACACCTCCGCACGATATTTCAAACCGTGTAATTACCGACTACGTCCCGAAGGGCGAGGATACAGCAAAGCTTTACGAGCTTATGAAGAAGAGCTATGACTTGCTCAAGGACCACCCTGTCAATAAGCAGAGAGTTGCAGAGGGCAAGCGTCCTGCAAACTCAATCTGGCTCTGGGGCGAGGGCACAAAGCCTCAGCTTGACAGCTTTTTCGGCAAATTCGGCAAGAAGGGCAGTATGATTTCAGCTGTTGACCTTTTAAAGGGTATTGCAATCTGCGCTGGAATGAAGAGCGTTGATGTTGAAGGTGCAACGGGTTACATTGACACCAACTTTGACGGAAAATGCAAGGCGGCAATTGAGGAATTCAAAAACGGCGCTGATTTTGTTTACGTTCACGTTGAAGCACCAGACGAGTGCGGCCACAGAGGAGAAATGGAGAACAAGGTAAGAGCTATTGAGCTTATCGATGAGCATATTCTTGCACCTGTAACCGAATTTCTGAAAGGCTACGACGATTTTGCAGTCCTCGTTTGTCCCGACCACCCGACACCGCTTTCAATCAAAACACACAGTTCAAATCCTGTTCCGTACCTCATTTACGACAGTAAGAATGAAATCGACAGCGGTGTTAAATGTTTCTGCGAAAAGACAGCTAAGCAGACAGGCAATTACATAGAAAAAGGCTTCACTATGATGGACTATTTCCTGTCAAAGTAATAAGTAAGCTTTATTATTAGATTGTAGCGAGCGACGCCCTCGTCGCTCATTTCATTTGCAACTGCTGAATAAAACTGAATAAATAGGATTTAGCATTGACCTCAACGGATAATTTTCCGTTGAGGTCATATTTTTATGCTTGTCAACATAGTATCTATTAAGCAAATAATTTTGGAGGAATTTAAAATGACAAGCGTAGAAGATAAGGGACGTTTTATTCAGGCGATAAAGTGTCTGTGCCCGTCAATCTGCAAAAGACTGTACCCGCTGAGCGAGCGGCTTGAAAATTCCGCACAGGAAATAAGACTGCGCATCAACCGACCGCTCTGCATAGTCTGCACCGACAATACATATTATGTTACATCAAACGGTGGATTGACAAGCACTCCGATTGACGGCTCTATGTATAACGTTACACGTGCCGATATTGCAGACACCTTTCAGAATATCTGCAATTACTCCGTTTACACAAGGCAGAATGAAATTATTAACGGCTTTGTCACAATGTTCGGCGGTCACAGAGCGGGAATATGCGGAACGGCTGTTGTAAACAACGGCAAAATTGTGAACATCCGTGATATTTCTTCAATCAATATCCGTATTGCAAGGGAGCATAAGGGGTGTGCAAAACAGCTTTTAGACAGGCTTGGTATTCTGCGTGGCGGCGTTCTGATTTGCGGTGCACCCTGTTCGGGAAAGACAACTGTTCTTCGAGATATGGCTCGCATACTTTCAACGCAGTGCGGCAAGAATGTTTCGCTGATTGACGAAAGAGGTGAGCTTGCAGGGGCAGTTTCGGGGGTATTCAGAAATGACATTGGTATGTGTGACGTTTACGATTCCTACAAAAAGAGCGAGGCTATGATGCAGGCTGTGCGCAGTATGGCGCCCGACATTATAATCTGCGATGAAATCGGTGCGTCAGATGATATTGAAGCAATTGAACATACGGTAAACAGCGGTGTGATTGTAATTGCAACCGTACACGCCTCAAATGAGTACGAGCTTAAGCACAAGGAAAACATACGCAGAATTTTCAAAACAGGAGCGTTTTCAAAGGTCGTTTTTCTGTCCGATAAATCAGCTCCCGGCAAAGTTGTGAAAATCTCCGAAGCAGGTGACATCTTTGGCTCTTAAAATTTTAGGCGGACTTCTGCTTGTGATGTCGGGATTCTCGGCAGGGTGGTTCTGCTCAAAAAAGCTTTTAATGCGAAAAGATTTCTTTAAAAGAATTATAAGCTTTATATCTAACCTTTCAACTCAGCTGCGCTACAGTACGTCCGATATTTTTACGCTTGTGTCACTTTCGGCAAACACATCGGGACTGTACTTCTTTGAAATAAGAGAAGAATCGGGAACTCCGTTTTACAAAGTATGGAGCGAAAGAGTGAGTGAAATCCCTGCAAAATTCGGACTGAAAAACAGCGACAGAACACTTTTGCTTGAATTCGGAGAACAGCTCGGCAAAACCGACGTTGACGGTCAGCTAAAGCACCTTGAACTGTATGAAGCGTTGTTTAAAAAACAGCTGACGGACGCAGAAAACGAGATAAATAAAAAATCAAAGCTATACAAAACGATGGGCTTTTTTGTCGGAACGGCAGCGGCTCTGATGATTATATAAGAGGTAAAAATGGACGTTGAGCTTATTTTCAAAATTGCGGCAGTCGGAATAATTGTTGCGGTGCTTACTCAGCTTTTAATACGCAGCGGACGTGAGGAACAGGCAATGCTTACTTCACTTGCAGGGCTTATTGTGGTGCTTACGCTCATAATAACCCAGATAAGCGCGCTGTTTACAACAATAAAACAGCTTTTTGGATTTTAAATGAATATACTTTCAGTTTGTGTGCTTGCCGTAGTTACCGTAATCATAATGGTAATGCTCAAGCCGAAAAACGGTGAAATTGCCTTAATGCTCGGACTTGCCTGCTCTGTGCTTGTTTTGTTTTCCGTGCTGTCGCAGGTTTCGGGCGTGATAGAAACAATCAACAGTATAATAGCTGCCTCGCAAATCAGTACAAGCTATGTAGTGATTCTGCTTAAGGTAATCGGAATTTGTCTTGTAACCGAGTTTGCAGTAAACACCTGCAAGGACGCAGGAAGTCAGTCGCTTGCAAACAATGTGTCGCTTGCAGGAAAAATTATGGTGACGATAACCTCACTGCCGCTTTATTCCGATATTTTAAACACCGTTTTGTCGCTTGTATCGTAAACTAATTTGACAACCTCGTTTATGGAGGAATGACGTGAAAAAATTTATAGTTGTAACAATAACCGCTGTCGTTTTCATCTGCCTGTCGGTTTTTCCAGCGGCGGCTGAGGAAAACTCAATGCTTTACGACCTTTCGGGAGTATATGACAGCCTGTCGGATGATGCAAAGCAGAGCCTTGAAAACATAGGTGCAGAAAGCGCAGACCCGAACAGTCTGTCGCAAATTTCCTTTTCATCAATAGTCGGTGAAATAGCTAATATGGCGTCTGAGAATATTTTTTCACCGCTGAAAGGTCTTATCAATATTTCAGCACTCTTACTGCTTTGTTCAATACTCACCGCCTACAAGGGCTCGCTTTCAAATGACATTTCAAATACAATCAACATCGTTTCAACGCTCTGCATAACCTGTGCGGTTGTAATGCCTGCTGTAAACGTAATCAAAAGCACCGCAAGCGTAATTGAAACTGCATCAAACATTATGCTTGCATATCTGCCCGTTATGTTCACAATTATGGTATCGTCGGGACGAGCCGTAAGCGGAGCAAGCTACTATTCAATGATGCTTGCAACAGGCGAGGGAGTGGGACAGCTTTCCTCAAAAATCATCGTTCCGCTGCTCAATATGTTTCTCGGAATCAGCGTGACCTCAAGCGTGTCACCAGACATAAATCTGTCGGGCTTTGTAAACCTGATTTCAAAGACCGTAAAGTGGCTGTTAAGCTTTGCGATGATGATTTTTTCTGCACTTCTTTCATTCAAGCAGATTATCACAACCTCGCTTGACGACGTAACCTCACGGGCAGTAAGGTTTTCTCTAAACTCGTTTATCCCGATTGTCGGCTCTGCTTTGTCGGATGCCTACAAAACCGTTCAGGGCAGTATAACTCTGCTTAAATCGGGAGTGGGAGTATTTGTCATAATCTCAATCGCAGTTGTGTTTCTCCCTGTAATATTGCAGAGCCTTATGTGGATAGTAACGCTCTGGCTCGGCAAATCAACTGCCGAGGTGCTCAATCTTCCGCAGTGCTCAAAACTCCTTGAAAGCGTAACAACTGTGTTTTCAACCCTGCTTGCAATAATCTTATGCATTATGGCTGTTTACATAATCTCAACGGCAATAATTCTGATAACAGGCGGTGGCGCAGGATGAACGAATTACTCGCTGTCACCTCGGCAATCTGTGCGTCAGCTTTGATTTGTACGCTCGTTTCAAACTTTGTTACCGACGGCAGTACAAAAAAGATTATCAGTCTTGTCCTCGGTGCATTTATAATCTGTTCAATGATTGTGCCGATAAAGAACGCAGTAAACGGCTTCAGCGAAGAAATTGCAGAAACGCAAATCTCCGACTCGGCTGTTTCAACCGACGACGAAGCCTACAGCAGAGAAATCTTAAAGCAGACAAGAAAAAATCTTGAATCATCACTAAAGGATTTGCTTTTGCAAAACGGTGTTGAAATAAACTCCTGCGAAATAATTTTAGCTCTGACTGATGATAATAGCATAATCATCTCATCAGTGCGCATATATATAAGCAAAGAGTACACGCAGTACACCGATTTGATAAGTGAAATAACCTTTCAGAATTTTTCGGTACAGCCGAATATAATAACGGAGTGAAAAATGGACGAAAGCAAAACAGTCGGACGGGTAAAAAAACTGTTTGACAGTGACAAAATGCGAAGAATAATTATTATCGCAGGAATAGCGGGAATTGCGCTTATTTTCCTTTCAAATTACATAGATATAGGAAATTCGTCAGATAAAAAACGAGAGGAGGAATTTTCTGTAACAACATACAGTACGCAGATTGAAAATGACCTTCAATCCGTTATATCGCATATTGAGGGAGCAGGAAAAACAGAGGTGCTGCTGACAATGGAAAACAGCGTTGAGTATGTTTACCTTGACGACAGCACAACAAAGACAAAGGAAATCGAGCCGATTATCAGAGGAGTGCTCGTTGTTTGTGAAGGCGGTGACTCGCCTGTCGTAGTTGAGCGGATAACCGAGGCGGTTACAAAGTCGCTTGACATATCGGCGGCAAAAGTATGTATTACAAAATTATCAGAATAAAGGTCGGTAGTATTATGAAATTTCAGAAAAAATATATTGTTCTTGCAACGCTTGTGCTGGCACTCGGAACGGCAGTTTACGTAAACTGGCAGTTTGCAGGAGCAAATACAAACACAAGTTCAAAGGAGCTTGGTGCGGCGTCATATGTAAGTGCAACGGTGTCGGATTCAACCTCTGACGAAACGGTGCAGACCTCGGCTTTGTCAAAGGAGCAGAAAAACTATTTTGCCACCGAGCGCACAAAACGTCAGGCTACACAGGATAAGGTCATTGACGAGGCAAAGGAAACGCTTGACCTTGAAAACGTGAGCGAAAGCGAAATGACAGAGGCTCAGAAAAGCGTTGAAAAGCTGCTAAAAACCTACACCATTCAGGACAGCATTGAGAGCATAATCAAAGCAAAGGGCTTTTCGGAATGTCTTTGCTACATAAGCGACGAGGGAGTAACGGTAATCGTACCCGACTCCGAGCTTAACGATACCTCGGCTCTTGTGATTGACGACGCAGTAACATCTCATTACGACGTAAGCTATGAGGATATTTCAATAGTCGGAGCATAAATTTAATTAATAAAGCAACAGGCAGCTTCAAAGTGAAACGCTTTGAAACTGCCTGTTTTGAGGTTTTCTAAAAATGAAATGTAAGTTATTTTAATGTTACGTTATAACCTGCAAGATATTTCTGGAGGAGAGTTACGTCAAGAATAGAAACTCTGCCATCACCGTTGAGGTCACATTTATCGTTTGATTCTACCATTCCGAGGCCTGCTTTCTGAATATAAGTTACGTCCTCGATGTTAACTTCGGTATCGCCGTTTGCGTCACCTGCTTTATCATAAATTGAGGTGTAGCCGTCACGATAGAGAACAGCAAGCTCATCATACATTTTTGAGTAAAGTCTTGCCTGGAAGTTTGTAAGTCTGAAACCGCAGCCGCTTAAGTTCATTTTTGCAATTTCAAGTCCTTCGGGGCTTGTACCTCTTTCGTCAAATCCCTCAGAAGCCGAACCAGTGCCGTTGAGGTCAATTGCATAGCCCGTTTCGGGGTCAAATGAAGTTCTGCCGCTTGCATTGTGATACTTCGTGATAATTAAGCTTGTAGAGGCAAATACACCGCCTGACCATTTTCCTGTGGATTCGTCATAAGTACCGTCAGGACCGAGCAGGTTACAAGTGATTGCAGCCATACCGTCACGGTCTGTATAAGAGCCGATTCTTGTTTCTCTGTACCAAGGGTTACCCGTTGTTGCAGTCGGATGAATCAGCATTGTGCAGCCCATTGCGGCGTAATATCTGCCAAGCTCGGGATAGAAGTGACCGTCACGGCAGATGTCAATGCCGATTTTGCCCCACTGTGTTTCAAACATATACGGTGTGTCGCCGCATACTGACCACTTTGATTCGTTGCCTGCACGGTGCATCTTCTGATAAGAATCAATTGTTCCGTCGGGGTAGAGAATAGCGGCTGAGTTGTAAACCTTTTCTGTGCCGCCGTCAGTCATATCATAGATAGGTTCGTCCTCTTTTTCGGTCATACCGAAGATGATATACATTCCGTACTGCTGAGCGTACTGTGAGAAGTAGTTTGTTGTAGGTCCGGGAATAGTTTCTGCAAGTGCTACCTGCATTGCGACTCCCGATTCCTGATAATACGGGTCATTTTCGGGCTTTTTCCATTCATAGCCCGTCAGCACTGTTTCGGGGAATACAAGAATATCAACGCCTTTTTCGCCTGCTTCAATAATGTATTTTTCCATAGCGTCAATGTTAGCCTGTTTGTCACCCCATACACCCGGCATATTTACAACAGCGGCAACAGGACCGTCGGTTACATTGTTGCTGTAGGAAAGCTTATCTCCTGAGTCCTGCATATCTGCAAGCTCATCATACCACTTTGCGTAATCCTCCGGACGGAAGTCCTGATTTGTGCAGGTTGAGCCTGTGCTTGCTTTAAGTGATTCCTTGTTTGTAAGCAATCCTTCTTCTCCGGTTATTATATCAGCTTCTGTATTTGAAAATACAGTTTCATCGGTAGTACCTGCATAGTACTTTGTGCCTGACTGTAAGATTACCGAGCCGCCGGGGAAGTCGTAAGCCTGCTTGCCGTCTGACTTAACAGGTCCGTCAGCACCTACAAGGTTGGAACTTAAAAGTGTGTAGCCGTCACGGCTTGTATTGCTTTCAATTCTGTTTTTGTAGTACCATTCCCAGCCTGTGTCTTCTTTAACACCGTCACCGTCCGTATCGGTGTAGCTTCTTGAAGTAGCTGTTGGATTAAGAAGAATGTTACAGCCCTTTGCGGCATAGTATCTGCCGATTTCGGGCATTGCGTATGTGTCATAGCAAATACTTACTCCAATCAGTCCGTAGTCGCCTGCGTCAATTAACACGGGATTTTCACCGGGAGTACACCACGAACCTTCAACAGGGCTGATTTTCTGGTATGTAGTAACTTCACCCTCGGGCGAGCAGATAAATGCTGAATTATAAGCGTGTTCGCTGTCACCTTCGATTGTTTCCGTTGCACCGTAGATAATCCACATATCATAGGTGTCTGCAACCTCTGCAAAGGTTGTTGCGGTAGGACCGTCGGAAGTTTCGGCAAGGTTAACTGCCGTCTGATATGCAAGTGACTCCGGGTCGCTTGACGAAACATATCCTGTTACACACATTTCAGGGAAAAGAAGAATTTTTACTCCCTTTTCGTGAGCCTGTTCAACATAATTAAGCATGGAGCTTACATTTGCTTCTTTGTCGCCCCACGTTGACTTGAAGTTTACAACTCCGAGCTCGTCTTTTGCAAAGGTGTGTGAAACCTTTGGCTGACTAATTCTGTCCAATCTGGTGTAGTCGGTTGCAAAAGCTGTAACCGACGCTGTCATAATAATTGTAGATGCAACAGCAACGGATACAATTTTTTTTGACAGCTTTCTTGCTCTCTTCATAAAATCACCTCATAAAATTATAATTACCTTTCGGCATTATATAAGTAAAAATGAGGTACAAACCATAGCGGTCTGTACCTCATTGTACTTGCAATAAAATTATACTAACTTGCAAAAATATCAATTATTAATAAGAATAAAGCAAAAAATACAATAAATATGAATAATTGGTATCTGCAACTTTCAAATTCACTCTTATTATACACCCTAAATCTGCATTGTCAACCACTTTGTTCATTTTTGGTAAACATACTTCAAAATGATTGAAATTTATAAATTAATTACAGGAAGTTATATAATTCATTGGGTGAAATTGAGAAAGATTATTTAATATATTGCATTCTTTATATGAAATGAAAAATATGAATATAGTTACGTTACATATAATTTATACCAAAGCTACGTCATATCCTGCAAGGTATTTCTGCAACAGCGTTACGTCAAGAATTGAAACAACGCCGTCACCGTTCAGGTCGAATTTATCGGTTAAGGTTTCATTACCGAGAATTGCAAGCTGAATATAAGTTGCGTCAGATATGTTTACTTCAGTATCGTCGTTAGCGTCACCGGGTCTGTTGTAAATCGAGTTGTAGCCGCCACGATAGAGAACAGCAAGTTCATCATACATTTTTGAAAAAAGCCTTGCCTTGAAGTTTGTAAATTTAAATCCGCATCCGCTCAAATCCATCTTTGCAATTTCAAGTCCTTCGGGGCTTGTACCTCTTTCGTCAAAGCCCTCAGAAGCCGAGCCTGTGCCGTTGAGGTCAATTGCGTATCCCGTTTCGCGGTCAAATGAATTGACGCCGTTTTCATCATGATTTTTTGTTATGATTAGGCTTGTTGAAGCAAACACACCGCCTGACCATTTGCCTGTTGACTCGTTGTAAGTGCCGTCGGGACCGAGTGCGTTGCAGCTTATGGCAGCCAGACCGTCACGGTCGGTATAAGAGCCGATTCGTGTTTCTCTGTACCACGGATTACCCGTTGTTGCAGTCGGGTGAATCAGAATTGTGCAACCCATTGCTGCGTAGTATCGTGCAATTTCGGGGTAAAAATGACCGTCACGACATACATCAACGCCGATTTTGCCCCACTGTGTTTCAAACATATACGGTGTGTCACCGCATATTGACCATTTTGATTCATAGCCTGCACGATGCATCTTATGATAAGATTCAATTTTTCCGTCGGGGTAAAGAATAGCGGCAGAGTTGTAGACCTTAATTTTAGAACTATCGGTTTTATCGTAAATAGGTTCGTCCACTTTTTCGCTCATACCGAAGATTATATACATTCCGTACTGCTGAGCGTATTTGGAAAAATAATTTGTAGTAGGTCCGGGAATTGTTTCTGCGAGTGCAATCTGCATTGCAACTCCTGATTGCTTATAGTACGGATCGTCATTGGTGCTTTTCCATTCATAACCCGTAAGAATCGTTTCGGGAAACACAAGAATGTCAACGCCCTTTTCGCCTGCTTCAATAATGTATTCTTCCATTTTTTCAATGTTAGCCTGTTTGTCACCCCATACTGCGGTCATATTTACAACAGCGGCAACAGGGCCGTCGGTTACATTGCTGTTGTATGCAATATTACTATCCGAGCCTTGCCTGTCTGCAATTTCGTCATACCACTTTGCGTAGTTTTCCGGACAGAAATCTTCATTTGAGCAGGCTGTTCCTGAGCTTGCTTTGAGTGACGCTTTGTTGGTAAGCAACCCTTCTTCTCCCGTAATGATATCGGCATCTGTGTTTGTTGCAACACTTTTATCAGTTGTACCTGCATAGTATTTAGCGTCTGCCTGCAAAATTACCGAGCCTCCGGGAAAGTCGTAAGCCTGCTTGCCGTCTGACTTAACAGGACCGTCAGCACCAACAAGGTTTGCGCTTAAAAGCGTGTAACCGTCACGGCTTGTATTGCTCTCAATTCTGTTTTTGTAGTACCATTCCCAACCTGTGTCATTATTAATTCCGTCTTCGTCAGTGTCGGTGTAGTTTTTTGAGGAAGCGGACAGATTAAGAAGAATGTTGCATCCTTTTGCAGAATAATATCTTGATATTTCGGGCATATCGTATGTGTCGTTGCTTATGCTGACGCCGATATATCCATAATTTTTTGCCTCAATCAGTACGGGTGTTTCACCCGATTTGCACCACGTCCCCTCAACAGGACTTATTTTCTGATAAGTAGTAACTTCACCCTCGGGCGAGCAGATAAACGCAGAATTATAAGCGTGTTCGCTGTCGCCTTCGATTGTTTCCGTTGCGCCGTAGACAATCCACATATCATATGCGTCTGCAACCTCTGCAAAGGTTGTTGCGGTAGGACCGTCGGAAGTTTCGGCAAGGCTAATTGCTGTACGGTATTCAACTGACTCGGGGTCGCTTGACGAAGCGTAACCCGTTACGCACATTTCGGGAAAGAGGAGAATTTTTACCTTCTGTTCGTGAGCTTCTTCAACGTAGTTTAGCATAGAGTTTACATTTGCTTCTTTGTTACCCCACGTTGATTTAAAGTTAACTACTCCGAGCTCATTTTTTGCAAAATTATGTGAATAATCAGGCTGAAGAAGTCTGTCTGCTCTTGTATAATCAATTGCGAAAACCGTAACCGATGTTGTGGAAATTATTATTATGCTGATAGCTATTGATATAGCTTTCTTTGACAGTTTTTTAAATATATCGGAAAATGCTCCTAAACGCTCGTGTAAAGTAGAGTTATCAAAATCATAATGCTTGTCCGATTTGCGTGTCGATGCACTCGACATTTTAAATTTCTTCATAAAATCACCTTGTAAAATTTCAAAACTTCTCTGAATTAATTTCATAAAAAAGAGGCACAAACCTGATGGTGTGTCTCACTACACCTTAAACAGAAAATTAATATATTATATTGCAACAATAAGTATTGTCTGTTAATAAACAACAAATAAAATAATAAACAGGAAATGAATTTATTTATCTTAATTATATACATTAAATCGACCTTGTCAACAACCCGAATTGTTGTATAAAAATATACTTTTAAAAAACAGCCGTCAAAAAAAACAATTACTTGTTTCGATATTACGGGATTAAAATTATTGACAAATTGTGCAAAAATTACTAAAATATAATAGAAATATAAAATTTTTAGTAAAAAGAGGAGGAGAATATAAATGAAAAAAGTTTTGGAATTTTTATCCGTGCAGATTGTGTTAATTATGTCAATCTGTGTAGTATCGGCGGTATCAGTTACTGTCGGTGCAGCCGAAAATATAGCAATGGGACAGGGAACGCCCGAATCGGTTATGAATGCATGGTTGAATTCTCAGGCACACAGGGATAATATCCTCAGTTCTTCATACACCTGTGTCGGAATAGCACATTATAAGCAAAACGATATAGATTATTGGGATCAGGTATTACTCGGATAAATCGGTAATGAATTATAAATAACAATAAAAGGTCAGAGTTAACGCTTGTGTCGGTTAATCCTGACCTTTTAACTTTGTTGGCAAAATCACCCGTTTACATAATACGGCATATGATAATAGCAGTAAATGAAAGGGGGATTATATGCACAACAATCATCAATGGAACAAACCTCATAATCTTAACTGCTCATGTGCAAAATCTATGACCGACTTCGGTCCCGAGCCGTTTGTTGTAAATATCGAACAGGCAGCCTGCCACAACACAAATTTCCGTTCAGCCTTATGGACAGGCGAAAATTTACAGCTTACTTTAATGAGTATTCCGAAAGACGGTGAAATCGGAGTCGAGATGCATAATGACACCGACCAGTTTCTGCGTATTGAATCGGGCAAGGGTATTGTAAAAATGGGCTCGTGCAGGGACAGAATGAATTTTCATAAATATATCGGTGCAGGCAACGCAGTGTTTGTTCCCGCAGGCACGTGGCATAATATTATAAATACAGGCGATTGTCCGATAAAGCTCTATTCAATCTACGCTCCGCCAAAGCACCCTCACTCAACTGTTCATATGACAAAAGAGATTGCCGAGGCTGAGGGCGACTGAAATAATAATCACATTTGTAACACAATAAAAGAACATAACATAAACTGGTATTGATTTTGGATTTACTTACTTGGAGGAAAAAATGAATACCATTAATTATGTTATTAAATCATTGGAGCTGCACCTGTTTTTCGGAAGAATAATGAAAGAACATTCGTTTTTTCTGAAAGCAGGCTTTACTCCCTCCGCAGCGTCCTTTTCAAACAAAGCAGAGTATTTTATGAAGGAGTTTGAAAAGCTTCTTTGTCAGGCTGTAACACTTGCAAACGGAATAGTGCGCAGGGACGTGCTGGTTTCGGGTGAAATTGTTACGGAATTTACTGCCGAAGCAGAAAGACAGACCGAGCATTTTACGGGAATACCGATTAATAAAATTCTGACCCAAAGAGAACTCAGACTGATAAGCGGAGAATGTCCCTGTCGGGTAAACTCCGAACGGTGGTCGCAGGTGTGCAGACTTAACAGGACTGCTTTAAAACTGCTTGACGGCTTAATTTCATTTAAAGAAAACGTACTGCATAATGTGCTCAACTGTGAGATTTTTACTGTAAATTACCCCTTGCTTATCGAGCATATCATTCGTGAGGCAAGACTCTACCGAGAGTACGTTTCTGTGCTTGAAAGGGATGGCGATATAACCGACGAATCAATGAAAAATACAGAGTGCTTCTGGAACAGAATTATGATGGAGCACGCAATGTTTATCCGAGGATTGCTTGACCCGACAGAAAAAGAGCTTATGAACACTGCCGACGGTTTTGCAAAGGAGTACTCTGCACTGCTTGATAACTGTAAAAATGCACAGAGTAAAGCGATGAAGTCGGAGTCGCTTGAAGAAACGCTGAAATTCAAAGAGTTTAAAAAAGCAGGCGTTCAGGGAATAACAGGCTGTAAAATCCGCTCACTCATTCTCCCGCTTCTTGCAGATCACGTTTTAAGAGAAGCCAATCACTATATACGTTTATTAAAATGCTAAAAAAGAAAAAAGTCCTCTCGTTATTTGAGAGGACTTTTGATATTTTGGTCAGAAAAAGTTAAGCTGTTTAAACAGGAATATCCATAAAAACATCGTAAAGCAAGCCGTTATTGAAGTGAAAACTACAGTTGCACCCGAAAGCTCGTAGTCACTGCCCATCTGTTGCGACATTGTAAACGAAGATACCGCACAGGGCGAGCAGAAAAGTCCGATAAGTGATACAAAGTCAACTCCACGAAAGCCGAGCAACGATGCCGCAGTAAGACATAACGCAGGAACTGCAACAAGACGTGCAATAATGCAGAACACAAGATTTCTCCTGCAATTTTTGATGCTTTTAAATGTTACCGATGCACCAAGCACCATAAGCGCAATCGGTGTAGCCGCACCTGCAATGTCGGAAACAACGCTGTTAATTGTCTGCGGAAGTTTTACATTAAGTGCAACGGCTAAAATTCCTGCAACTGAGCCGATTATCAGCGGATTTGTCGCAATTCCCTTTAAAATTTTAAGAAAATTGATTTTGTTTCCTCTGAAAATTTCAAGCGTGATTACAGCAAGAATGTTATACATCGGGACAATTACCGTTACAAGCACAGCTGTCATTCCGAGCTTGCCTTCGCCGAAAATATTTTCAACTATCGGCATTCCCATAAGCACAAAGTTACTTCGGTAAATAGCCTGAATCATTGCGCCACGGCTATAATTTGACTTTTCAACAAGCAACGTAAAGCCTACTGAAAGCATATATACTACCGCAACTGCCACTACTGCAAAAATCAGAAGTTTGGGATTAAACACACTCCCGAAATCCGAGCCGTAAATATTGTTGAACATTAAAAACGGAAAGAATACCGTAAAAACAAGCTTGTTAAGCTGCGGCAGGAAGCTTTCTTTTAGAATATTCAGTTTTCGTATTGCAAAGCCTATAAAAAGCATAATGAACATAGGCAGCACTGCGTTTAACGCTATGTAGAAATTTTCCATATTATCGCACCTTTTGTCCCGTCAGAAAAGTGTATTGCGTACTGTTAGAATATCACAAAAAGAATCATTTTTCAACAAAACAGGCAACAAGCTGAAAATGTTTATCAATAAAAGTTGAAAACATTTCCGCATTGTGCTAAAATAATAGCACTAACCTTGAAAGGGTGTTTATGTTGAAAAAATGCGATTATTGCGCCAAAGAAATTTCTTACTTTGAGCAGTACTGCAGTGATGAGTGCCACGCAAAAACAAATAAGTTTTACGAAATAAGCGAAAAATTTGAAAAGCTGTTTTCAATTGTCAATATGATTTGTGTTTTCGGAATACCTGTCGGAATATTTTTGTTCCCGTTTGCAAAGGTACCCGGAACTATTGTTGCTTCAATAAGCTGTTTTATACTCGGAGTTCTGCTCCTTTTACTTCCGTTTCCGACGGATAATATGATTTCAAAATTCAAGCTGAAAAAAGCTATAAAAATTACACGAATAATCGGTATCTGCGTAATCGTACTCGGACTTCTTATTTGCGGATTTTTATTTTTCTTTTTGTTAAGTGAATAATTGAACTTAAAGCGTCAACACTACTATCAGCATCATAAAAGGAGGACTTTGAATGCTTGATAAAATAGCGTTGACGCTTCTTATAATCGGCGGACTCAACTGGGGCTGCGTCGGAATTTTCCGTTTTGACATTGTTGCATGGCTTTTCGGAGGACAAGTGGGAATCGTCAGCAGAATCATCTATATTCTTGTCGGTCTTGCGGCAATATGGTGTATTTCGTTGCTTTTCAGAGATTCAAGAAACACCGTTATGGAAGACTCGGCTTCAATAAGGGATTAAGTATAGATAAAAATAAAAGGGTTGGTTCAAATGAGCCAACCCTTAAATAATATATTTATTAAAGTGTTTCAACAATAGCCTTTGTATCTCGTGCAATTACCATTTCTTCGTCGGTTGCAATAAGCTCAACTCTGATTTTAGAGTCGGGAGTCGACAGAGTACCTGTAACGCCTCTCATAGCCTTTGCATTGAACTCCTTGTCAAGCTTAACGCCAAGACAAGCGAGATAGTCGCAAACCTTTTCACGAAGCTGAGGCTGGTTTTCACCGAGACCGGCGGTAAATACAATGCCGTCACAGCCGCCGAGTGCAACGTAGTAGCTTCCGATATACTGTGCAATCTGATAGTAGAGCATCTCGTGAGCAAGGTGAGCTCTGAGATTACCGTCAGCCTCTGCTGCTGAAACGTCACGGTCATCGGAGGAAACTCCCGAAACACCAAGGAGTCCGGATTCTTTGTTGAGAATTTTTGAAATCTCATCGGGAGTAAGGTGTTCTTTTTCGGCAATAAATGTAACAACAGACGGGTCAAGAGAGCCTGAACGTGTGCCCATCATAAATCCGCCGAGGGGAGTAAGTCCCATTGTTGTGTCAATAACCTTGCCGTTCTTAACAGCGGTAATAGAAGAACCGTTGCCGATGTGGCAGGTGATAAGCTTGAGTTCTTCTTTCTTTCTGCCCATAAGGTCAGCCATTTTATCTGTTACATAGCGGTGAGAAGTACCGTGGAAACCGTACTTGCGAACGCCGAATTTCTCATAATATTTGTAGGGAATTGCATACATAAATGCCTTTTCGGGCATAGTCTGATGAAATGCAGTATCAAAAACAGCAACCTGCGGAACTTTTGCACCGAAAACTCTTGTGCAGGCTTCAATACCCTGAATGTGAGCAGGATTGTGCAGAGGAGCAAGGGGAGCAAGCTCCTTGATTTTATTGATTACATCGTTATTTACAAGAACCGATTTGTCAAAATATGAGCCGCCCTGAACAACTCTGTGACCGATAGCCGTAACCTCGGACAAGTTCTTGATTGCGCCGTATTCAGGATCAATAAGTGCGTTTTTAACAGCCTCAAAAGCCTGAGTGTGATTGAGCATCTGTGTTTTACGCTCAATTTTTTTGCCGTCCGGTGCTTTAAATCCAATGAATGCACCGTCTGTGCCGATTCTCTCGCAGTTGCCTTTTGCAAGCACTTTTTCGTCTGCCATATCAATAAGCTGATATTTCAGCGAAGAACTGCCCGCATTAATTACTAAAATTTTCATTTATGTTCATCCCTTCTTTTGTTGATTAGATTTAAGAAATGATATATAATACATAATATATAATACTCCGATATTTTAATGTTTTCAAGTGTTTTTTTACATATTTTGGCGGATTTTACGAGGTGAAACTATGGCTGTAGCCGTTATAAGTGAATTTAACCCGTTTCACAACGGTCACAAGTATTTAGTACAAACTGCAAAGAAACTTTCAAATGAACCCGTTATCGCAATAATGAGCGGTAGCTTTACGCAAAGGGGAGAGGTAGCTTTAACCGATAAATTTTCAAGGGCAAAAACTGCTCTTGAAAACGGCGTTGACCTTGTTCTTGAACTCCCGACGGTCTATGCTGTTGCAAACGCTCAGCGTTTTGCTTATTGCGGAGTGCAGATTGCAAAGTCTTTTGACTGCGTAAATTACCTTGCCTTTGGCTGTGAAAGCGGAAATGTTGACAGTCTTAAAAATGCATTAAACGCAGTTGAAAATCCTGAGGTAAATAAAATTATTTCAGAGAAAATGAGCAACGGTGATTACTACCCCAGAGCCTTGCAGTCGGCTGTCAGAGAGATTTTCGGTGACGAAACGGCAGAAGTTTTGTCCTCACCTAATAACATTCTTGCGGTTGAATATCTTAAAAATCTTACAGAAACAGATATAAAACCGCTTGCTGTCAAGCGAGTAGGAACTGCTCACGACAGCGATAAAGCCTGTGATGAATTTGCGTCGGCGTCACTGGTGCGTAGTATGCTCCGCCAAGGTCAAAATGCCGGAAAGTATGTTCCGTCCGTTATGCAAAAAATCACCTTTCCTGAAAATCTTGAACGTATAATGCTTTATAAGCTCAGAATGATGAGCGCTAAAGATTTCAGCTTGTTGCCCGACGTGAACGAAGGTCTTGAAAACAGAATTTTTGATGCTGTGAGAAGTTATAATTCTTTAAATGAAATAATTTCTTCTGTGAAAACAAAGCGCTACACCCACGCAAGGCTGCGCAGAATTATGACCTGTGCTCTGCTTGACATTACTGAGAATTTACAGAGTACACCTATTGAGTATGTGCGAGTGCTCGGTTTTACCAAAGAGGGGGCGTCACTTCTCAAAAACTGCAATGTCGAGGTTGTAACCTCTGTTGCAAAAACGATGAAAAAAGAGTCAAATATATCAAGATTGCTTGAAAAAGATGTGCTTGCAACCGATATAGCCGCTTTGGCGTATAATGACGTTGGCAGATGTGGAAATGATTATCTACAGCAAATTGTTAAAATATAATTGTATGTTGCGGAAAATAATTTAGCAGTATGACATTTGTTCATAAATGCCTAAATTATTTACATAAAATTACATTTTACCCCTTGTATATTTGTTGAAAATATATTATACTATAGATGAATAATAATACTGATTTACATAAACGGCAATTTTAAATGTGAACTTATTATGAATCAGTAAAACTATTGTATGAAAAGAGGTTAATTATGGCTTTTAAATTAAATGATGAAAGACCTCCTCTCGACCAGTTCTTACAGGGTGAATCAGCTCACGCCTATGAGTTTTTAGGCTCTCATTTTGTGAATTGGGACAACAGAGACGGCGTCGTTTTCAGAGTATGGGCACCTAATGCCCTTTCTGTTTCCGTTGTGGGCGACTTCAACAACTGGGACAGCAACGCAAACTTTATGTATAAAATCTCGGATTCAGGCGTCTGGGAACTGTTCATTGAGGGAGTGCAGGAATTTTCCTGTTACAAGTACTGCGTTGAAACCCCTTGGGGCGAGCGCAGATTAAAGACCGACCCTTACGCATTCCATTGTGAAACACGTCCCGATAACGCATCAAGAGTGTATGAAATTGACGGCTACGAGTGGCACGATGAGGAGTGGTTCAACTATAAAAAGGAGCATCCTCACAAAACACAGCCAATTAATGTTTACGAGGTAAACGCAGGCTCTTGGCGCAAATATGAGGATGGTAACCTTTTCAGCTATCGCAAGCTTGCAGACGAGCTTATTCCTTATGCAAAAAATATGGGTTATACTCACATTGAGTTTATGCCGCTTACCGAGTTTCCTTTTGACGGAAGCTGGGGTTATCAGGTAACAGGCTACTTTGCCGCAACCTCACGTTATGGCGAGCCTAAGGACTTGATGTATTTCATTGACAAGTGTCATCAGGAGGGAATCGGTGTAATCCTCGACTGGGTACCTGCTCATTTTCCGAAGGACGCTCACGGTCTTGCCCGTTTTGACGGCACAGGCTGTTATGAATATGAGGACTACCGTATCGGTGAGCATAAGGAATGGGGAACATATATTTTCAATTACGGAAGATTTGAAGTTACAAGCTTCCTTATTTCTTCGGCTATGTTCTGGCTTGACATGTACCACGTTGACGGTATACGTGTTGACGCTGTTGCCTCAATGCTCTATCTTGACTATAACCGCAAGGACGGCGAGTGGATTGCAAACTGCTACGGCGGACGTGAAAACCTTGTTGCAGTTGATTTCCTGCAAAAGCTTAACACCGTAGTACATATGTACCACCCCGAGGCTATGATGATTGCAGAGGAAAGTACCGCTTGGCCTAACGTTACACGCTATCCGATTCAGGATATGGGACTCGGCTTTGACTACAAGTGGAATATGGGTTGGATGAACGATATGCTTTCCTACATTTCGCTTGACCCGTTGTGGAGAAATTACCACCACGACACCCTTACCTTCAGTATGGTTTACGCATTTTCAGAGAACTTTATGCTCCCGATTTCGCACGACGAAGTCGTTTACGGCAAGGGTTCTCTTATCAATAAAATGCCCGGTGATTACGACCAGAAGTTTGCAGGTGTGAGAGGATTCATAACATATATGATGGCTCATCCCGGCAAAAAGCTTATGTTTATGGGCAGTGAAATAGGTCAGTTTGACGAGTGGAACGCAGAAAAGCAGATTGAATGGGATTTGCTTGACTACGAAAAGCACCGTCAGCTGAATCACTTCTTTGCAGAGGCTAACAAGTTCTATCGTGATGTTCCGGCAATGCACGAAAACGACTATGACTGGAACGGTTTCCAGTGGATTGCGCTTGATGATTATCAGCACAGCGTAATAGCTTTCCGCAGAATTGCATATGACGGAAGTGAAATCATCTGCGTTTGCAACTTCCAGCCTGTTACCCGTGAAAAGTACAGAATAGGCGTTCCCGTTTACGGAATTTACGAGGAAGTTTTCAACTCGGAAAGCGAAGAATTTGGTGGTTGCGGAATCGTAAACAGCGGTGACATCAAATCTAAAAAGGTTAAAGACCACGAGCTTAATTACTCAATTGAAATCACACTTCCGCCTCTCGGTGTAATGTACTACAAGCTTAAAAAAGAGCTCCCCGTACCTGTCAGAAAGAAGTCAACTTCGAAAATGACGGCTAAAAAGGAGGCTGCCGCAAAGAAGGTAAAGGAAGAAAAAGCTGCGGCTAAAAAATCAGACGATAAAAAGCCAACTGAAAAGAAAACCGAAGAAAAACCAAAGGTTGTGGTCGCAGAAAATACCGACAAACCCGCAGAAACTAAAGCAGAATAAAGAATAATCAATATAAGCTGTTTCAAAACTCTCTGTTTTGAAACAGCTTTTTTATGCTTGCGGTCTATTTTTTAACACAATAAACGATAATTTGCCGAGTGCCTCGGCTCGCAAATCGAGTGGAAAAATCGGTTATTTTGGTAAAAACGGTTGCCCGAATTATAGATTGGTATGTAAGTAACGTTTTTTGTGAGCAACGAGGGCGTCGCTCGATACAATTTTGCACAAACATTTCCTTTTCAGTCGTAGGGACACGGCGTGCCGTGTTCGTAGTGATTATCAAACGCAACCGATTATATCAATATTTATGTGACAAACAAACCTTTCCGTAGGGGACGGGTTCCCACACGTCCCTATGTATAAATTGTGAAACAATTTATACATTATGGCGAACACAGTTCGCTGCTGCAATTATAAAATTTGCCCGTCGAGGCACTCGACTAAATTATTATTTTTTGCTTTTATAGGTTGACATATCCCGTAAAAGTAGTACAATATATTATAGAATTAAACAGTGTTTAATTTTTAAACAATGTTAAAAGGAGCTTTGATATGGGACGTGAACGGCAGATACAAAAAAACGAAGAAACCCGAAAAGCAATAATTGATGCCGCCGTTTCAATCGGACTTGAAGATGGCTTTGAGGAACTCTCAATCAGAAAGATTACCGACAAACTCGGCTACTCCGCAGGAATAGTTTACCACTATTTTAAGGATAAGCAGGAGATTCTCGACACGATACACAATACCACAAGTATGGAGCTTATGGACACTGTTGATGCATGCATTCGTGAGGACAGAAACTTTGCAGAGAACACTAAGGTTGTGTTCAAAATGCTCTCCGAAATTTCAATATACGAGCCTGAAATGTTCAAACTGATTCTTCTTAACAGATATTCTCCAAAAAATGAGTCAATTCAGACGTGGCTTAAAATGATTCGTCACTGTATTGAAATCGGTATAAACACCGGTGAGCTTAGAGATGTTGACTCTGAAATTGTGTCGTATATTATGCTGAATTCCTTTCTCGTTGCACAGATGATAATAAATGAGAAAGATGACATTGACGAAAAGATGATTGAGCACGTTTTTGATACGGAGCTTGACATAATACTAAACGGGTTACTTAAAAAGGAGGAATAACATGCAACTCTTTATGTGGATTTTGCTTGTAGTGCTGATTGTGATTGTCGGTCTGGCTTGCACAATTTATTTTTCGGCAAGATATTTTTTCAGGCTTACAATACTTCGCAAGCCTACTGCAACGCTTGAAAACAATATCAATGCAAACACAAACTGGGAACAGCACCTTGACTTTATCAATGAGCGCAAGGAGTGGCTCTTACAGCAGAAAACGGAGGACGTTTTTGTAAAGTCCGACGACGGCTTAAAGCTTCATGCAACACTCTTAAGGAGCAATAGCAAGAAGAACTGCGTAATCTGCTTTCACGGCTACACCAGCAAGGGACTCAACGATTACGGCTCAATCTCGAAATTCTATATTGAGCAGGGCTTTAATATACTGATTGTTGACGAAAGAGCCCACGGTGACAGTGAGGGAACGTATATCGGTTTTGGTGTTCTTGACAGATACGACGTTGTAAAGTGGATTGAATACGCAATAAAGCTGTTCGGAAATGATGTGAACATTATGCTCCACGGCGATTCAATGGGCGCAACAACTGTTCTTCTGGCAAGCGGACTCAACCTTCCGAAGAATGTAAAAGCTATAGTTGCCGACTGCGGTTTTACAAGCGCATATGATGTTTTTTCACACATTTTAAAGCGTGATTACCATATTCCGAAATTCCCGATTATGAACGTAACGGAAGTTATGACGAGAAAAAAAGCAGGTTACGGCTACAACGATGCAAGCACACTTGATGCTGTAGCCTCAACAGATATTCCGATTTTGTTTGTTCACGGCGACAAGGACGATTTTGTGCCCACTTGGATGAGCCAAAAAAATTACGAAGCTTGTAAATCGGAAAAGGAACTCCTTATCGTAAAGGGTGCAGACCACGCCGAATCTTACTATACCGATACGCCTGCATTTGAAAATGCAGTAAAGAAGATGATTGAAAAATATTTTAAGGAGGACAAAAAATGAGTGAAGTACATAAGCTATATCCTTTAGCAGCATCGCAGAAAATGCACTACTACACTGTTTCGTACTGCCCTAACAAGGCTGTGCTCAACATCGGCACAAGCCTGACAATTGAAAACGACATTGATTTTAATGTGCTCAAGGAGAGTATCTACGAGGCATATGACAGAAGTGAGTGTATGCGGATTCGTTTCTGTAAGAACGAAAACGGTGACGTTATGCAGTATGTTGTTCCCAAAGAGGAACGTGACATTGAGTTCTTTGAGTTCGGACACTGGAAATTTGAGGACGCAGAAAACGAGATGAAAAAATGGACTTCTGTTCCTTTTGAGCGTTTCGACAGCCCGATGAACAGAGTTGTTATGATTTCAATGCCCGACGGCTACAAGGGAATTTATCTGCTTGTTGACCATATGACAATGGACGCTCAGGCGGTTGTAATGTTCTTTAAGGACGTTATTCAGATATACTGCCACAAGGTTTACGATATTGATTATCCAAAGCCGCTTGCATCCTTTATCAAAGCTCTTGAAAAGGACTTGAAGTACGAGGATAATTCAAAATCTCTGCAAAAGGACAGAGAGTACTGGACAGAATTTCTCAAAAACGGCGAACCTATGTATGCCGACATGACGGGCGACAATCTGCTTGAAAGACAGAGAGCGGAAAGCAACAATCCGAATTTAAGGGCGGCTGTATGCGGTATTCAGAGTTGTGACGCTGAAATTGCTCAGTTCCACCTTGAGCCGAATCCTTCCGACTGGCTTGTTACCTTCTGCGAAAAGAATAATATATCAATGGTGACCTTATTGCTTATGGCGCTTAGAACATATCTTCAGAAGGTCAACAACAATCAGACTGATATTTCAGTTCAGAATACCGTTTCAAGGCGAGCAACTCTGCTTGAGAAAAATTCTGGAGGTACAAGAGTTCACTTCTTCCCGTGCAGAACGATTGTAAATCTTGATGAAACCTTCCTTGAAGGCTGTGAAAAAATCCGTGATGCTCAAAACGCCGTTTTCCGTCACGCAAATTTCAATCCCATTGAGTTTATGGGCATGAGAAGTGAATTTTACCACCTCGACAGAGGTCAGTCGTATGAGCCGATAAGTCTTACCTATCAGCCCCTTTCAATGCGTTCAAACGATATTCTTCCCGATGTCCGCTATAAGTCAAACTTGTACACAAACGGCGTTGCGGCTCAGAATATCTATCTCACCGTAATGCACCGCTCACTCGACAACGGTCTTGACTTCTGTTTCGAATATAAGAAGGATAAGTACACATATAATGACCTTGAGAAGATGTATTACTTTATTACAAGAATCCTTTTTGAGGGTGTAAGAAATCCCTACAGCACAATTGCGGAAATTATTTCAAATACATAAGGAGAGCAAGAACAATGATTGACAAGATGAGAGAATTAATTACAAACTACGTTGATGTTTCACCTGCCGAAATTTCGGAGGACTCAAAGTTTATTGACGACCTCGGATTTAATTCATATGATTTTATGAGTTTTCTGGGAGAAATCGAAGATGAATTTGACATTGAAATCGACGAGCGTGAGGCTTTGAAAATCCACACAGTAGGAGAGGCAATAAAGTATATCGAATCAGCAGTGCAGTAAGGAGCGGAAGTATGGAAAATGTTAAGGTAAAGCCGAGCAAGAGATACGAAACTATCAAGGAAATGCTTAATGACACTGCAAAAATGTACGGCAGTCAGGACGCATTCCGCTATAAAAGCAAAAAGGAAATCGTTTCAAAAACATACACTGACATCAGAAACGACAGTATGACATTTTCGAATGTGCTGAAAAGCCTTGATTTGCTTTCAAAGCATATTGCCGTTATCGGAGCAACAAGCTACGAGTGGATTGTGACGTATTTCGGCACGGTAAACAGCAACAGCGTAATTGTTCCGATTGACAAGGAGCTTTCCGCTGAGGATATTTCAGAGCTTCTTGACAGGGCAGATGTTTCAGCGCTTGTTTATGACAAGGTGCTTTCGGACAGAATCAACACAATCCGTTCAAGTTGCAAAAATATACGTTACTTTATTGATATGAACGCTGAAAGCTCAACCGATGATACGCTTTCGTTTGCACAACTTATGAGCGAAAACGAGGGTGAATTTGACGTTGCAATCGACAGTGAAAAAATGTGCTCAATCCTCTTTACCTCTGGTACGACAGGCAGGAGCAAGGGCGTAATGCTTTCGCAGCAAAGCCTGATGGATAACGCAACTTGTATGGATATGGGCGAGCCTGTAGGTACGGTTTCGCTTTCAGTTCTGCCGATTCACCACGCATATTGCTTTACCTGCGATATCCTTGCGTGCCTTTGCGCAGGCGCAACAATCTGTTTTAACGACTCCATAATGCGTCTTGTCAAGAATCTCAACATTTTCAATCCTGATATTATTCTGCTTGTTCCAATGATAATGCAGACGATTTCTTATCAGCTGTCAGAATTGTCATCTCAGCACCCCGAAGTTCCCAAAGCAATGCTTGCCAAAAAGATTTTCGGAACTTCACTGCACACAATCTACAGCGGCGGTGCATATCTTAACCCTGCTTTGATTGACGAGTTTGCACAATACGGAATTGACGTAATTCAGGGCTACGGAATGACCGAGTTTTCTCCGAGAATAGCAGCAAACGTAAGAGGATACATTAAAAAAGAGTCTGTCGGAGTTGTTATTCCCGGATGTGAAGCAAAAATAGAGGACGGCGAAATCCTTGTAAAGGGTAAAAGCCGTATGATTGGCTACTACAAGGATGACGCTGAAACCGCCAAGGCTTTATGCGGAGAGTGGCTCAGAACAGGCGACCTCGGATATATTGATGAGGATAATTTTCTTTTCATTACAGGCAGGAAGAAAAACCTAATAATCCTTGCAAACGGAGAGAACGTTTCTCCCGAGGAGCTTGAAAACAAGTACAACGGATGGCTTGTTGCAAAGGAGCTTATGGTGTATTCCGAGGACGGAAAAATCATTGCCGAAATGTTCCCAAATGATGATTTTGTAAAGCTTAAAGGCATTACTAACATTGATGAAGTATTTGCTAAAAAGACAGAAGAAATCAATGCAGAGCTGCCGCTTTACAAGAGAATTGTAAAAACAATAGTCAGAAGTGATGAATTTGAAAAGACATCTTCGGGTAAAATAAAAAGAAAAAACAACAGCTGATTTATATTTAGATAATGGGGAGTACTTTTATGACATTTTTTGAAATTTTTGACGAGGTAAAATCAACATTTATGCAGGCAGATGTAAGCGACTTCAGAGGTCACCTTGCACTGCAGGTAAATATGACAGGTGAGGGAGAGGGCAGATTCTACGCAGAGCTGAATGACGGTAAGTTAAGCGTTGAGCCGTATGAGTATTACGACAGAGATGTAATGTTCACTATTGACTCAAAGGACTTTTTAAAGCTCGTTCACGGCAAACTCGATCCTGTCTTTGCGTTCACCGTAGGTAAGCTTAAAGTTGACGGCGACCTCGGAAAAGCACTTGAAATACAGAAGTTAATTAAAAAATAAATTCATATCTAATACTAAAACCTAATTAAATACTAAATATCTTTTTGGCATCTTTTCCGTCATATTTCGAGAGCTGTCCTAGAAATGCGTCAGCATTTCTGCGGAATCTCATTTGTCTGACGAAAAATCTGCTCAAAAATCTAATATAGTTTTTAATAAGGTATTAGTATAAAACAAAAAGCAGGCAAAACGCCTGCTTTTTGTTTTTAAATGCAATATTATACTAAATACCGATAGGAAACTTAATATGTTCAATTTCTCACATAACATATAAATATTTATAATCAGTTTTTTACCGATGCGCCCCATTCGCCGTTTTGATTTGGTGATTTTGGCGGTAAATCGGCCACATCTTGATTTAATGTGCTCGGAGTCGTATTTAAAGTGGTATCTTCGGTAGATTTGGTTGGCTCGGTTGTTGGTTCTGAGCTTACAAAACTGTCAATTAGTCCTGCACAGTACATCTGAATCAGTGTGGCATCTAAAATATTAACTAAATTATCGGAGTTTACATCAGCCAATTCACTTGACTCAGAGGTGGGCTCAATGATATATGCAATAATTTTCTGAATTTGAGTTGAGTCTGCAATACTTATTTCGCCATTAAGGTCAACATCACCAAGCATATAATTTGTTTCCTGAGTTTTTGATTCTTCCGTCGTGTTGCTCAAGGCTGATTTAATTGAAGTGTTTATTTTGAATTCAGAAACTGCGCCGTTTGTTACTCTCGCATTATTCTTATAAGTGCTATTTGAATTCTGGCTTTCTTCCAAGTCTTCATCCTCTTCAAATCCCGGAACTTCATAGGGATTGCTTTCGGCAACGGACGGCATAGTCGCAGCAGTGTAATAATTATTGAACAAAAACATAAAAATAATGCTGAGTGAGATTGTTATTATTGAGATTATGATAATAGAAACAATATTATTATTCTTAATATTCGTATTTCGATTATACATAATTAGAATTCCTCCTCTCCTTCTTCTTCTTCCCAACCAAAACCACTTTCGTCCATGCAAAGAGTAGAAGAAATATCGAAATATTCAATATGTATTTCAGGTGATTCATATTCTTTTTTCATATTTCTGTGCCTCACAATGCAAATTAAGTGTTATCCTGTTCGACCTGTTCAAGAAGTTTATTATAAGCGATTAGTGCGTTTGAATATTCAATAATTGACTGGCTGATATCAGCATTATCAGAAGTATCTTCAGCAGCTACCGAGTTGTAGCTGTTTGAAATTATATTTGAGTAATAAGTGTTGCCGTCACTATCCTTAACAAAAAATACTGTATAAGTATTTTTATTAAAATCTGATGCAAGTATATTGTTAACGTAATAAACTTCTATTGCACCGTTTTCGTCACTATAGATATTACTGTTTGACTTTGAATACATTACTGATTTTTCATTGGTCAACAAGTCGTTTATTGTAATATTTTCCTCGCTGAAATCTCCGGCTTTATCTGTCAGAATAACTGCACCATAGTCAGAAAACTCTGAAATATCGTGGTCGTTAACCGTAAATGAATACTTTAATCCCCAAGGCTCAATATTTCTTATCGCTGTTGATGATGAAAAGCTATAAGTACCGTCCGTTGATGAATCATAGGTCAGTCCGCTGACGCTGACTGCATCGTAATACTCACTCGGGGCAGTAATGCCTGACGGTGAAACAGCGTCATACATACCTTGAATACTGTCAAGCAATCTGGTTTGTGCAGTTTGAAGCTCCGCCTGAGTTTCAGGAGGGAAGGTTGTATAATATCCGTTTTCAGCCTCTTTCATATAAGTTGTGATGTTGTTATACAAACATCTGTCTTTAACCGTGCTTGTGTATTTAACGCCTTTATATGTAAAATCAAATACAACCCAGACAGGAGTTTTCATGTCGAACAAATAAAAGTCGCTAAAAACTGCTCCTGCTCTGTTAAATTGTCCACTGGTATTTGTCAAGGTATTATATATAAGCTTTTCACTGTTTTTCGACGTACCGACTTTTATTGTTTTTGAATTGCTTTTTATTTCTGACGGTGTCGGAGCACTTTCGTCAAGCGTTCCCTTTAACATATAAACATTGTAATCCGTAACATCAGGGTCATTTTTTAAGTCTATATATTTTCCGTCAACCTTAACTGTTCCGTATGTTCTAATGTACCAAGGTTCTTTTATCTTAAAAAAATTGAAATAGTTATAAGCAAACGAAGGTCCGGCATACAGTTCTGTTTTTTCCATTATTTTAGTATTGTCGAAATCAAAGATATACTCTGTTCCTCTTTCGGTAGGAGATGTGAACCATGTCTTAACCGACTTTGAGTCACCGGTAGGCTTCACGGCTTTTTTGCCGACTGCGACATCCTGAAAATAGTTACCGTATTTATTATCATCTGTTATTTCGTAATAGTCATAATTTGCTGGATTGCCTGTTTCGGTGTAGTAAAATATCACAGGAAAAGTAATCTTTTCAAATCTGGCATAATAGGTGTTCAGCTTACCTTCCTCAACACTTAATGCAATTGAGGTTGATTTGGTTCTTAGCTCATATTCACCCGTTTCGCTGTTTATGCAATACCAGCCCGTAAACATATAATCATTCTGGTAATCGGGCGTTGCCTTAAACATTATTTTGTCACCGATGCTGCCGTAGGCTTCAACTCTGACAACTCTGTCCTCATCGTTAACATTCTGAGTATATTCCTTAACATCTTCGGCTCTCAGCTCGTCGGAAATCAAAGTTTCCTCAACAGTTCCGCCGACAGCCGAATTTTCAAACTCACCGGTTTCGCTGTCACGGGTCTGCGCCTGTGCTGTGTTTACGAACTTCCATACTGCTGTAAGCGTAATACCGTGCGAGGCGTCTAATTGCAGGTTGCTGATATTATTTTTTGAATCGGTGATTGTTACAATACCGCCGTTGCCTGTTGTCGGGTCATACGTTATTGTATGCTCGCCGTCAAGTATAATCTGATTTCCGTCACTGTCCTTTACGCTCCAGCCGCAGAATTTAGCAGAGCCGTTATCCCAGTTTTTATTCGGAAGTGCGGCGTGGGATATATATTTTCCCGTTTTTGTTACTTCAATTACTTCGTCACCGCTTGATGTGGTGGTGTATTCGCAATTATAGTAATATTCCGACGTATCAATCTCGTTTCCGTCATCATCTTTCACCTTCTGGAAAGAATCGGAAAAGCCGACTAAGTTTCCGCCGACTGTATTATCAGGAGAAAAGAGATAAGGAGCACCGCCGTTTGAATCATACAATACATACGGAGCCTTTGTATAAATCAGGTGAACAGCAACCGGTGAATTTACAAGAACTCTGCAATAATAATCCCATGTTTCACCGGTATCAGGGTCTACAAACGGTTCATTAATAAAGTATTCCTCTGACAGTGTCTTCTTTTCTTCGTCTGTAAGACTGCTTATATCTCCATCATATATTTTAAGGAACTTTGTGACAGGCGTACCGTCAGCATCGTTAACCGTTATATACGCACCTTCAAAGGTACAGTCTGTAAGCTTACCGTCATTGTATTGTTTAGTATATATCGTGCAATACTGTCCGTCAAGGACAACCGAATGTAATGAGTCACCGCTGGTGATATCGCTCTTAATTGTTACATTTGATAAATCCGGATTTTCAACGTCGGCACCGCCGATACCGCCTTCGGTAATAGATGTAGAAATAGGCTGATACAGGTCAAAGTTAATTCCGTCCAGAAGATTTCCGTAGGTTATATCATCTTGAGTTTCTCTGCCCGATGAATATGAACAGAATGCAAATATCGTATTTGTCTGTCCCTTCGGAACTGTATAGGTGCAGTCATAACCGAGCGAGCTGCTTGCGCCTTTCATTATGTCGTCAAAATCCTCCGAGAGATTTGTTCCGTATTTGGACCAGCCGTTTATTGCCTTTTCTGAATCGGTATTGCAGTAAGGCGATGAGATAACCCAGACGCTCCATTCCTGATTGATTGTTTCCGTTTCAACCAATGAAATATTCTCATCCTCGTCAGCGGACTCGCCCTCAAATTTTCCGCTTTTAGCAAAAGGCTTTGAATAAACCGTATATTTCTGCGAACAGCCGACTTCAGGGTAATCAACGCCATACTGTGTTTTCAGCCAGTTTGTTATTCTTATAAACTGGTCCTTACCTGTTTTTGAAGGCTTTGAAGGGTCGACCGACTGCTCAGGTCCGATAATAAGCACCATACGGTCTGTTCTGTCTCTTCCTCTGTGGTCAAGTCCCCATGTGTAGGTTGAGCCGGAAACCGTCTTGATTCTCTGGTAAATAGTACTTTCCTCGGTAGCGTTAAGCTCGGCGGCGATATCTCCCTCTGCAACCTGACAATACTCCGGATTATTCGGATATTTCTTCTTAGTTACACTAAAATGATACGTTGTTTTACTATTGAAAAACTCAAATTTACCGTCGGAAGCGGTAGTATCCCAATACGGTACGATTCCTTTTGCCGGCTGTGCGTAATTATTATTGCTAAAGGTGTAATTTTCTACATTTTCTTCAAATCCGCCGTTCTGAATATGCTTTACCGAATATTTTGTGTCGGTAGTCGAGGCACTGAATCTTACCATTTCAAAAGTTGAGAAAAGTAATGCAAAAACAAGAATTAACGAAAAAAGTCTTTTTGTATTCTTCATTCTCTAAAACCTCCTTTTTGCAACAAAAAGGAGGTTTTGAAAATCATTTTGTCCTTTTCGTCGCCCATTCTTTCATTTTATTTTATTCTACAACTTTTTCTTGGAAAAATCAATAATAATTATTAACTTTTTCATCTTTAACTGGTATTATAATCAATTTTATAGGTCATTTCAATATGTGTTGCGTAAAACGACATTAAAACGGTGTAAAACGACATATAATCCGAGTCCACGACTCTCAATTCATATAAACAGGTTAAAAGTATTGCATAAATTATTCCGAAAAATCAATATTTTCTATATAATAACATACGAAGTGCAACAAAAGTGCAACAAAATAAGTATATTTTTAAAAAAATTAAAAAAATCTTTCGGAATATAAAAAATCCGACTGGTTTTATATTGCTGAATCATTTATAAATTTTTGATTTTGCATATTCCTGCTTTTTAAGCAGTGATATGATTTCAGCCTGTCTGCGTGAGATTTTAATTTTATTTTTAAACAGGTTTTCTTTATTCTGTAAGCCGTAGTAAACAAGCTGATTGCCCTTCAGCTTCCAGCGGCTTTGAAGTGAGTATGTCATTGCTTTGCTCCTGCATAATTACCTGAGTTGTTCTTCCCATTTTTCAGCCTCGAAACCAAGCAGAATCTTGTCGCCGTCAATAAGCACGGGGCGTTTTACGAGCATACCGTTGCTCCCTAAAAGCTCGTACTTTTCTTCGTCGTTCATAGTCGGCAGCTTTTCTTTCAGATTCATCGACTTATAAAGCAAGCCGCTTGTGTTGAAAAACTTTTTCAGCTCAAAACCGCTTTTCCGGTGCCATTCTTTTATTTCATCTGCTGTAGGATTTTCTTCAACAATGTGCCTGTCGGTGTACGAAAAGCCGTTGTCGTCAAGCCACTTTTTTGCCTTCTTGCAGGTTGTGCATTTTGGATATTCTATAAATAACATAAATATACCCCTATTTTTTTAGTTAATTATAAAGTAATATTATAAGATAATATTGTAAAAAAATCTACTAAAATCTTGAAGATTTTGGTATTATTGTTGCAAAATTTACTTGTTTATTGTATATTATATATTATTGAATAATTTTTATTGTAATGGGAAGTGACATTATGAAATTTATCCACCTGTCCGACCTGCACATAGGAAAACGAGTGAATGAATTCCCGATGTATGAGGATCAGGAATATATATTGACAGAAATAATCAAGATAATTGACAATGAAAAGCCTGACGCAGTTCTGATTGCAGGCGATATTTACGACAAGTCAATTCCGCCGTCGGATGCGGTGACTATGTTTGACGCTTTTCTCGTTCTTTTGTCTAAGCGAAATCTGAAGGTGTTTGTCATCAGCGGAAATCACGATTCACCCGAACGCCTTTCATTCTGCTCACGTCTGATTGAAAAAAGCGGAGTATATTTTTCACCTGTATATAACGGTCATATTGCGCCCGTAAAACTGGAGGACGAATACGGTGAAGTAAATATTTATATGCTTCCGTTTGTAAAACCGGCAAATGTAAGAAGATTTTTTGATGACAGAGAAATTTTAAGCTATACCGACGCAATGGAAGCTGCAATTTCGGAAATGAATGTAAACCGTGAGAGCAGAAACGTTCTTGTCACTCACCAGTTTGTAACGGGTGCAGACCGCACCGAGTCGGAAGAAATTTCAGTCGGAGGTACGGATAATGTTGACGTTTCGGTGTTTGATGACTTTGACTATGTGGCACTCGGACATATCCACAGACCTCAAAACTGTCTTTCAAAAAGAGTCCGTTACTGCGGAACACCGCTTAAATATTCCTTTTCCGAGGCAAATGATAAAAAGTCGGTCACTATAGTTGAGCTTAAAGAAAAGGGAAGTCTTGAGATACATACAGCAGACCTTGTGCCAAAGCACGAAATGCGTGAAATCAAGGGAAAATACGAAGAAATAACTGCAAAAAGCTTTTATGAAAACACCACATATCAGACGGATTATATGCATATTACCCTCACTGACGAGGAGGACATTCCCGACGGCGTAGGCAAGCTTCGTACGATTTATCACAATCTGATGAAGCTTGATTATGATAATATGCGCACACGCTCAAATTCTCAGATAACAGGCGCACAAAATATTGAAGAAAAGTCACCGCTTGAGCTGTTTGAGGATTTTTATGAGATGCAGAATAATCAGCCGATGAGCGAGGAACAGAGGGATTACATAAGCTCGCTGATTGAAAGCGTGTGGGAGGAAGAAATATGAGACCGATAAAATTAACAATGTCTGCTTTCGGACCGTATGCCGGAGAAACGGTAGTTGATTTTGACAAGCTCGGCGAAAACGGAATTTACCTGATTTCAGGCGATACAGGCGCAGGTAAGACTACTATTTTCGACGCAATTGTATATGCTTTATATGGAAATGCAAGCGGTGAAAAACGTGAGCCGTCAATGTTTCGCTCAAAGTATGCAAAGCCCGATACTCCTACCTTTGTAGAACTTGTTTTCAAGTATGCTGACAAGCTGTATAAGATCAGAAGAAATCCAAGCTATATGCGGAAAAAGCTAAAGGGAGAAGGGTATACTGCACAGTCGGCGGACTGTAGTTTTACATACCCCGACGGCAGAATCCTTACAAAAAATGACGATGTAAAAAATGCAGTCAAGGATATTATCGGTATTTCAAAAGACCAGTTTTTGCAGATAGCAATGATAGCGCAGGGCGATTTTCTTAAAACACTTACGGCTTCAACGGAAGAAAGACGGAAAATTCTGAGATATATTTTCAAAACAGATCGTTTTTTCACCCTACAGGACAGGCTCAGGACCGAAGCAAGCGAAGCTAATAATAAAGTAAATAAAGCCAGAGAAGGTATTGAGCATTACATAAAAGAAATACGTTGCCCGGAAGAAAACCCGCTCGCTTTGAAAGTGGAAAGTGCAAAGAATGAAGAATTGCCGCTTGTTGAATTAATAGCAACACTTGCTACTCTTGTAGAAGAAGATAAAAATTCTGAAAAAGAATTAAGCAAAGATATTATGGAAATTGAAAATCAGCTTGCTGTTGTCAATACACTTCTCGGAAAGCTTGAAGAATACAACAAGGCAAAAAACGAGCTTGTAAATGTGAGCGAAGCTATAAAGTTAAAGTCAGAAGACCGTACAAAGGCTGAAAAAATTCTGAATTTTGAAAAAGAAAAGTTCAAAGAAACCGATTCTCTCTACAAAGAATCGGCTGAAATCAAAGCTGAGCTGCCCCGATACAGCGAGCTTGAAACACAGAGCAAAAAGATTGAACAGACAGCTAAGCTGCTCAAAAACGATGAAAAAAGTCTTAATAATAAACGCAATCTCCTTGCAGAAAAAATAGAAATGCTTGAAAAGCTGAAAGCTGAGAAATCAACGCTTGAAAAAGCCGGCGAGAACAGGGAAAAGCTGATAAGCGAGAAGAGTGCGGCAGAGGAAAAGAAGAAAAATCTTGAAAATCTAAAAAATGCTCTGAATAACTACACTGCTATTATTTCCGACCTCAAAGAAAAGCAGAATATTTATATCAAAGCAAGCAACTATGCGCAACAGGCGCTTGAAGACTATAACATCAAAAACAAAGCTTTTCTCAACGAACAGGCGGGAATACTTGCTATGCAGCTTAAAGATGATTCCCCTTGTCCCGTCTGCGGCTCAACAGTTCACCCGAATATTGCGCAGAAGTCAGAAAGTGCACCGACAGAGCAGGAACTGAAAACTGCAAAGCAAAAGAGCGAAACGGCACAGTTCGATGCCGCAAGCGCAAGCAACGAGTGCGCAGCTATAAAGGGAAAAGCAGAAACTGCAAAAGCGAATATAGAAAATCAGCTTGAAAAGCTAATAGGTGACATTGATATTAATTCTTCAAAAGAAAAAATAAACAGTCTGATAAAAGAGCTTACCGAGCTTATCACAAAACTGAATTGTGAAATCACGGCTGAGGAGAAAAAAATCAAGAGAAAATCAGAGCTTGAAATAATAATTCCTGAAACTGAGAGTGAAACGGAAAAACTCAAAAACGATATTTCAAGCCTTGAAGCGAACGTTGCTTCTCACAATGCGTCTCTTACGGAAATTACCGAACAGATTGAATTGCTTAAAAGCAGTCTTTGCTTTGCCGACAAAAGCACGGCTGAGAAAAAAATTGCAGAGCTTGAGGGCAAGGCGGAAACTCTTAAAAAATCCTATGAAAACGCACAAAACTGCTTTAACGCCTGCGATAAAGAGATTGTCGCATTAAAAGCAAGGGAAGAACAGCTTAAAAAACAGCTTGAAAGCAGTGACAAAATAAACGCCGAAGAAGTAAATGAAAAGCGAAACAGCCTGAATTTGCAAAAGCAAGTTAAAACCGAGATGAAAACAGAGGTTATTACACGGCTTATGTCAAATAGCTCGGCTCTTGAAAATATAAAGAAAAAGACTGACGAAATCAACTTGCTTGAGAAAAGAGCGTCGCTTATCTGTTCGCTTAATAACACCGCAAACGGACACATAAACGGAAAAGAAAGGATTATGCTTGAAACTTATATTCAGATGACCTACTTTGACCGGATAATCGAAAAAGCAAACAAGCGTTTTATGATTATGTCGGGCGGTCAGTATGAGCTTAAACGCAGTCAGACAGCAGAAAATCTAAAAATAAGCGAGGGGCTTAGCCTGGACGTAATCGACCACTACAACGGCTCAACGAGAAGTGTAAAAACTCTTTCGGGCGGTGAGTCATTTAAAGCGTCGCTGTCGCTTGCTCTGGGGCTTTCCGACGAAATTCAGGCATCGGCAGGAGGCATCAGACTTGATACAATGTTTGTTGACGAGGGCTTTGGCTCGCTCGATGATGAATCTCTTAATCAGGCTATGAATGCGCTCAAAGGTCTAACCGAGGGTAACCGCCTTGTCGGAATAATCTCCCACGTCAACGAGCTAAAGGAGAGAATCGACAAGCAGATAATCGTCAGCAAAGACAGAACCGGCGGTAGCAGGGTGAAAATAGTAACTTAATACAACATAAAAAATCATTACAAAAGACACGGAGATTTCCGTGGCTTAATTTTATAATGCTATTTTTGTTTTTCTGTTCTATATTGTAATTAACTGTAGTTTAGTAAAACTTATTTATAAATAAACTATAAAATGTTTTGTCTTGCAGTAATGCAGTTTGTTGGGAATTACAGGAAATAATTCTGCGCAAAATTAATATAATAATAAAAGTTGTGTATGATATCTGTTCATTCAAAAGGTGAACAGTGTCTGATAAATTGCTTCCGGAAAGCGAAAAATTTCTAATAAAGGTTTGACTGAATGATTACACAATTTAAAAGCGCAAAAAGATTTACAAGCATTCTGATTTGCGTCACAATGCTTATGTCCTGCTGCACGCTGTTTGCAAACAGCGTTGCTGCGGAAGAAACCGACGTTACACGAATTTCCGATTATTCAACAATGAATGAATGGAAAAATTACTTCGGGTATGATATAAAGTCTACCGAAAAAGAGGGAAGTGTGTGGACAGATAAAACCGTTCTGACCGATTCGTCAGCATTAGGCAATTCGGGAATTTCTATGAACAGCAACGACGATTTTCTTGTAGCCTTGTCTGCAATTGCCTCCAATAAATCGGTAAAGGTCTATTCAAATATGCCGACCGATACAATGCTTATTCTCGACGTATCCGGCTCAATGAACGATGACGAAGGGCACAATGACCTTGCCGAGGAAATGGTTGACGCTGCAAACGATAGTATCGCAGATCTTCTTTCAAGCAACAAATACAGCCGAATAGGCGTTGTGCTCTATTCGGGAGCAAGCTCAGGAGCGTCAACTGACGATGCCGTACTTGTCCTGCCGCTTGACCGCTACACTACCTCGTCAGACGGCAAATACCTCAGCTATACGGTAACAACAAGCGGTGGAAGACATCCTTCTACCACGGAAACGGTGAGCATTGATTCTGATGTAAAGATTGAAAAAACAGGAGAAAAACCGAAGTCGGTAAGCAAAGAGGTTGTGGGTGCTACCTATATTCAGAAGGGAGTTATTCTCGCAATGAAGCAGTTTACTGCCGAAAGCAACACAACTACGGTTGATGACCCTGAGCTTGGCACATTACAGCGAAAGCCTGTTATGGTGCTGATGTCCGATGGCGCACCTACTCTGGGCAGTACCGATTTTACAAAGCCGAATCAGCACAATATCGGAACAGGCAGCAGTACAAATACCGCTCTGGGCTTTGTCAGCCAGCTAAGCTCCGCGTATGCCAAACATCAGATTACGGAAAAGTACAACAGTGATTGTCTGTTCTACACACTCGGTCTTGGCGTTGGCAGTGACAGCGTAGCTGTAAGTGTTCTCAACCCCTCAAATTCATCTGATGAAATCAATAGCTTATGGAAAAATTACAACTCGGCTAACACAGGAGAAAATATTACCGTTCCGAACAGCACAGAAGGAGATTCTCCGTATTCCGTAACTAAAATTTCACAAACGCTTGAGCAGAATTATGTTGACGGATTTTTCAAAGTTGACGCTTCTTCTAAGGATAAAGCAGCGGATTTGAAAAAAGCATTTGCAGGAATTGTGGGTGCAATTAAGCTCCGGTCACATTACTTTCCGACTTATGTAACTGACTCAGAGAACACTTCGGGCTACGTCACTTTCACCGACCAAATCGGCGAGTATATGGAAGTAACCGATATGAAAGGACTCTTGCTCAATAACACCCTTTATTCGGGAGCAGAGCTTGCGAGAAATTTCAGTATAAGTGATGAATTAGCCTCTGCCGTTCAATCACAGCTCGGACTCAGCGATATCGGAACGGCAAAATCACTTATCAGCATTGCCTGCGAACACAATCAAATCAGCTACAGCAGTGAAACTGAATTTAGTAACTATATAGGCTGGTACGCAAATGCAAAAGGCGAATACCTCGGATTTTGGGATGATGGAATTGATACGTCATTAGATGATGAAACACAGCCGGCATATATCATAAAATCCTATCTTTATTGCGGCAAAGTCGGCGAAGAACAGGGCGTGTCTTCTTCTGATTTGAGATATGCAATTGTTCAGGTAAAGGAAAGTATTGCAAACGGTGAGCAGACAGTGAGCTTTGCCGTTCCGGCTGCACTTCTTCCCGTAGTTTCGTACAACGTAACTTTGGATAAAAACGATAATATTTCCGACCTTGTAATTTCGGGTGCAAAAGAGCCTGTACGTCTTGTGTACGGTGTCGGTCTGAAAGAGGAAATCAACGAACAGACTATAAGAGATATTGTTTCCGAAGATTACCTTGCCAAGAATACCAATGCTGACGGCTCTATAAACTTCTACACGAATAAGTTCGAGGCTGACAACAGCACAGGCTTTGACAAGGTAAACACAATCTCCGACTTTATTCCGTCAAAGCAGAACCCAAAGTTCTACTGCCTTGAAGACTCTCCCGTTTATTCAGACGATAAAGGCACATTGCTAAAGGGCAATATGGATTCTGACGCAGAATATTATTGTGCCTGCACTGTTTATGAAATCAAGGACGGCTCTGCACAGGCAAAAACCGCATACAAAGCATTGTCAAAACATGCGCTTAAATCTGCAAAGCAGAAGGACGACGGTACGTGGTATATCCCGTCGGGCAGTGCGAATGTAAATTCTGATAACGTTACAGAAAAAGCAGAGAACAGGACTGAAACACTGAAATACTCAAATGCACCTTTTGTAAATTATCAGTCAGATGAAGATTTTAGTATCTGCTCTGCGCTCGGAAACAACGGCAAGCTGACAATGCAAGATAAGTATGTTGAGCCGACAAAACCTACAGAGCCGACAACCGAGCCGATTTGCACAACTGAGCCTACCGAGCCGACAACTGAGCCGATTTGCACAACTGAGCCTACCGAGCCGACAACTGAGCCGATTTGCACAACTGAGCCTACCGAGCCGACAACCGAGCCGATTTGCACGACCAAGCCTACCGAGCCGACAACTGAGCCGATTTGCACGACCGAGCCTACTGAGCCGACAACCGAGCCGATTTGCACGACCGAGCCTACTGAGCCGACAACCGAGCCGATTTGCACAACCGAGCCTACCGAGCCGACAACTGTGCCGATTTGCACAACTGAGCCGACAAAGCCGACTGAACCTACAACAGCAACTGTGCCAACTGTTACAACAGAGCCGGTTTTGCCAAGCAACCCGATAAAGCCGACAAATCCAAGTGTTCCGAGTACACCTGACGAGCCAAATAAAAACGGTATTTCAAACAATTCGGGCACATCAAATAACTGCGGAAATACCGGAACTGTAAAAACCGTCGGAGCAATCCAGACAGGCGACGACAGAAATTATTATTACCTGCTCGCTTCTCTGATTGTAAGCGGACTTACTCTTTACGGTACGGTTAGTTATCGAAAAAGAAAAAGAACAGATAAATAATAACATTTAACTAATAAATAAGCTGTCGCACAAAAATTTGCGACAGCTTATTCTATACATATCAGATTAATGCAAAACAAATTATTCTGTGCTGCGTCCGTTGAAAAAATTTTCAAAATCTTGCGAGCCGTATTGACCTCTTGTAATTTCTATTGCTTCTTCATAACAAGGGGATATGCACTTTTGTGTGATTTTTAGGCAAAAAAGGATATACCCGAAACGGATACATCCTTTAGTTTGATTATTATATATATCGAAAATTAAAGCGATGCGCCGAAGTCGCTGACAACAATCTGACCTGTAAGAGCCTTCGAACTGTCTGATGCGAAAAATTCAATGATGTTTGCAACATCTTCAGCCATACAGGGCTTTATTTTAAGGTCAGCATGCTTGTTCATTGCGCCCATCATACGCATATCAAGATTTTCGGGCTTCATACTCATTGTCATAGGTGTAACAATAGTACCCGGACAAATTGCATTACAGCGAATGTACTTGTCTGCAAGCAACAGAGCAGTGTGCTTTGTGATGCCGATAATTGCAGATTTTGTCGAAACATAGGCCGCACCGCCGCCACCGTTTACACCTGCAACAGATGCAACGTTGACAATTGATGCGCCCTCTTTCATATACTCAAGAGCCGCACGAATGCACTGCATTGTACCAATCTGGTTGATTGAAACTATTTTCTGTATTTCAACGTCGTCAAACTTGTCGATGGGAGCAAGCCCTGTGTCAAGAACGCCTGCGTTGTTTACGAGAATGTCAATTCCGCCGAACTTGTCGACAGCGGCTTTCATAAGATTTTTACAATCTTCGTCCTTTGAAATGTCAGTTGGAACGGTCAGAACATTGCCGCCCTCTGCTTTGATTTTCTCAGCAACCTCGTCAAGCGCAGCCTGACGGCGTGCGCTGATTACAACATTTGCACCGCTTTTTGCAAACAGCATAGCTGTTGCAGCACCTACTCCCGAGTTGCCTCCTGTAATGACAGCAGTTTTACCGTTTAAGTTATTCATACAAAAAAACCTCCGTTTGTTTACGTTTATTATCTAATTATTATATCACGTATTTCTGTGTATTTCAAGTACGACGTTTGTATAACAAATAAAAATTTCTTTATTAATTTCCTTTGTATTGTGATATAGACGACGAGCAAAGAAGAATTGAAAACCGCCTTGGCAGATATATCGTTTGTTTGTGCAATTACATAAGGGCAAAGCGTCAGCCTTGAAATCGTTTTGTCATGCAATCAGAAAACCTCTGTTATCTGAAATTAAATGTTATCATTTAATATATTAAGTAAAATATTTGTATAAAATTCGTAAATATTTCTTCTTGTGAAATTTGATTTTATACAAAATGTCATTTTATGACTATGCAATGGGTAAGAAACGGATATTAATTTCTATTGCTCAGCGCTATAATTAAATTAAGCCTTTTAGCAAAACTAACAGGAGGGATTAATCTATGAAACACAAATCTATAAAGTCAATAAGCTTTATTCTTGCACTTTTGCTTGTGATTCTCCAATGCGGAGTTCTTTCGGTAAATGCTGCAAGCTCATCAAAAGGCAAAACGGTTTACTTTAAACTTCCCGACGAATGGAAGGGCAGAGTAGACGCAAACACAGGCGAGGAAATTCTCCCTGCAGCATATGTTGCAGGCGGCACCGACGGTCAGCACGTTCCGTGGGTAGGCGAGCATATGACTCTCGTTGACGAGGCAAACGACATATGGTCATATACAATTCCGGGTGACCAGACGTTAATTAACTTTAACACAGGTCAGCAGAGAGACTGGCAGACAGTTGACCTTGCAATTCCGGGTGGCGATATGATTTTCCTGATTGATAACGGTGCAGGTACAAAAACTGCAACAGGTCATTGGGAGCCGTACAATACAGACGAGCCGAGAGTTGCAATCAGCACAGGTGTTTTCCAGTTTGTAGGCGAGGTTACAATCAACCTCTATTGCTATAACTGCGACAACGCTTATTACACCGTTGACGGCGGTGAGGCTGTTGCATTTGAAAACGGACAGGCTGTTACAATCGGCGGCGACACTGCTCCGTTATCATCAACAAATATCACTCTTACTGCTGTTAAGGGCGAAGAATCATATTCGTATGAATACACCTTTAACAAGAACAATTCACGCACGGTTTATGCAAAGAACAGCGCAGGCTGGGACGACGTATATGTTCACTACTGGGGCGGCGAGTCAACCTCCGTATGGCCGGGCGTTAAGATGAAGCGTTACGCAGATTCCGAGGACGTTTACTACTGCGAAATCCCGTCAAAATCAACTAACTACAAATTCAACAACGGCGGCAAGGAAGGCGAGTCAGCAAGTGAACAGACAGTAAACCTTGCAACTCAGGATATTGTTGAGGGCGTTTCAGAGGTATATGTAATAAATCCTCTTGTTGAGGGTGAAAGCGCAAATTCGGGTGAATACGTTACTCTTGACAGAGCGCTGTCAGACGAGCCTGTAGAAGGTATGCCGATTATTTCGGTCGAAAACTGCGCTCCTGCACTCGGCGAAGAATTTGCACTCAACGTAAATCTTCAGAATGTTCCGCAGGTAAGCGGTTACGTTATAAATCTTGCTTTTGACAAAAACGTAATTGCTCCCGTAAATGAAAGCACAGTTATTTCTTCAACACTCGGCGACGTTATTACAAATGTAAAATCAAACGGCGAGCTTACCTTGGTATGCTCAGGTGCAGACGCTGTTGATTATACAGAAGAATCCTTGCTTGTTTCAGTTCCGTTCAAGGTTACGGCAACAGAAACAAAGCAGATTAAGGTATCTGTTAAGGTTGCCGATATGTTCGCAGATGAAAATACAGAAGTGTCGTTCCCGTCATCAAACCTCGTTGCAGGCAAGATTACAGTCGGTGTTGACAAGTCTGTTTTAAAGGAAAAGCTTGATTATATAAACGGTCTTGACGAAAGCAAATTTACAGCAGTTACATATCAGAACGCTGTAACAGCGGCTAAAAATGCACAGGCTGTTTACGAGTCGGTAACTTCAACACAGGACGTTGTTGACGCTCAGGTTGAGCTTTTAACACAGGCAATCGACGCACTTGTTGAAACACAGGGCGACGGTAACTACTTCTACTTCAAGAACACCACAGGCTGGGACGAAGTTTACGCTTACTGGTGGGGAAGTGCCGAGGCTTGCCCTGCGTTCCCCGGAATCAAGGCAACACCCGTTGCTGGCAGAGAAGGCTACTACTGCGTTGAGCTTCCCGAGGACGCAACAGGTCTTAACTTCAACAACGGTAAGGCAGGAAACGAAGGCGGTCAGCAGACTGACAGCATTACAGGCGATAAGCTTACAATCGGAAATATCTTTATTCCTGACCCCGAAGATTACTACGAAAAGAACGGCGGTTTACGTTTCAGAGGAGTATCCGAAAAATACGTTCCCAATATCTTCTATTTCAGAAACACCGTTGAATGGGAAACAGTATATGCTTATTGGTGGGGCGGTACAGTTGCTTGTCCTGCATTCCCCGGAATACCCGCAACAAAGGTTGAGGGTACAACCAACCTCTATTCCGTTCAGCTTCCCGAGGACGCAACAGGTCTTAACTTCAACAGCGGCAAGGCAGGAAACGAGGGTGGTCAGCAGACCGACAGCATTACCGGCGAAAAGCTCATCTTAGGTAATGTGTTTATACCCGACCCCGACGATTACTACGAAAAGAACGGCGGCTTACGTTTCAGAGGCGTATCCGAGAAATACGTTCCCAACACAATCTACTTCAAGAATGTTATGAACTGGGATGAGGTTTATGCATACTGGTGGGGCAGCACAACAAGCGAATGTCTGCCGTTCCCCGGAATCAAGCCCAGAAAGCTTGCCGGAACAGACGACATTTACTATGTAACCTTCCCCGAGGACGCAACAGGCTTTAACTTCAGCAACGGTAAGCCCGGCAGTGACGGCGGCGAGCAGACATCAAGCATCAGCAAATTTGAACGTGGCAAGATTCTGATTATCGACCCCGACAGCGCCTATGAGAAGAACGGAGGTATAAGATACGACGCATATTATGACATTCTTGAAAAATATACGACAGGTCTTGACGTTCTTATCGGTGATGTAAATATGGACGGCGTAGTAAACGTTACAGACGCAACATTAATTCAGAAAGTTGCTGTTTCGGTATTGACTATTGATGATGTTCAGACTTTTGCGGCTGATGTAAACGGCGACGGTGAAATAAATGTTGTTGACTCTACATTAATTCAGAAGTACAGTGCTGAGCTTGAAACAGAGTCAAAAACCGGAACATATGAAAAATACTTTGCAGCATAAAGAGAGGAGGAGTAAAATGACCAAATTTAAAAAGATAGTTTCAGGTGCGCTTACTCTTGCATTTTCGGCTACCGTAATGTTTTCTTCCATTCCTTCTGCGTTTGCGTTGGAAAACTGGAGCACGATAAGAACTGATTTTTCAAAAGTAATGCTTGCTCCCGGCGCTGATGAATCACAGCTTAATTTTGCTTGGTATTCAACAGAAGACTCCGTGCCTGTCGTTCAGATAGTAAAGGATGAAGAAGAATTTGCCGATGCAGGCTTATTCACCGGTACAATTTCAACAGCATACAGAAATGCTGAAACAGGTACGCAGTACTTCTCAAACAAGGTAACTGCAACAGGACTTGAACCGAATACTTCTTATAAGTACAGATATAAAACAGGTGACGGCGCTTGGAGTGAAACCTATTCCTATAATACTCAGAGCAGTGAAAACGGCTTTGGCTTTATCGCAGTGGGTGACGTTCAGATAGGCGTAGGCAACGGCGGCTCCGAGCAGGACACAGAAAGATGGGAAAATACACTCAGCCTTGCAATCGAAAAAATGCCTGACGCAAGCTTTATAATGTCAATGGGCGATCAGGTTGACGGAAACAAGGAAGAGGACCAGTACGCAGGCTTTATGTATCCCGAGCTTCTCAGAAGTATGCCGATTTCAACGCTTGCAGGCAACCACGACTGCGACGTTCCCAACCTTACATGGCACTTCAACAACCCCAATCAGACAAAATACGGCGAAACAAATGCAGGCGGTGACTACTACTATTCATACGGCGATTTGCTTGTAATTTCTCTTAACTCAAACGCCGTTTTAAAGTCAACCAAGAGCAACAATGCAATAGCTGTTGAACACAGAAAATGCATTGAAGAAGCAATTGCATCCAATCCTTATGCAAAGTGGAGAGTAATTGACTTCCATCAGGATATTTACGGTTATCCCGACCACTACAGCGACGCAGAGGTAAGCAAGTGCCGTGAACAGCTTTATCCGATAATCGACGATTATGATATTGACGTTGTTTTAACAGGTCACGGTCATAACTACACACGTTCCTATCAGATGGAGAACAATTCCACAGTAAAGGCTGACGGTGTTGATTATAATGCTTCAGACGTAACTGTTCAGAATCCAGACGGTACTGTTTACTTTGAACTAAGCACAGCAGCCAGCAAGAACTATGAGAATAACAAACCGGGCTACAACAACCACATTGCAAAGTCATTTGCAGTAAATATGGTTCAGTCATATTCACTTGTAAAGGTAACCTCCGAGTCGTTCACAATCGAAACCTATCGAACAGACACAAATGAAATGTACGACAGCTACACGATTAACAAGAGCGACAGAGCAAAGCTTGACGAGTCAATCAGTAAGGCTGAAAGTATGATTGCAAGCGGAGAATATTCGGGCGTTAAGCTTGAAAATCTTAAAGCTGCTCTTGAAACAGCAAAGCTTGTTCAGGCTGAAACAGCCGAAAACGGCGAACTTGCCAAGGCATATGACGCTGCTGTTGTACTCGACGAGGCAATCAACGATATGAAGCCTGTTCTTTACGGTGACGTAAACGGCGACGGTGACGTAAGAATAAACGATGCAATTGTGCTCCAAAAGTACCTTGCAGGTCAGGACGTTTCGTTAAGCAAACGCCAGCTTGAAGCTGCCGCAGTTGTAAGCGACGGTGAGCCGACAGTTAAAGACGTTACCCGTATCCAGCAGTATCTTGCAGAGATAATTCCTTCGCTTAATAAATAATATTTCTCACCCAAAAAACTCCGATGACGAATTCGTCATCGGAGTTTTTTTCTGTTTTTTGTAGTTTTTTGCATGTAAATATGTTAGAATATAAATGTAAATTAATTGGGGGTGCAGATGATGGAGTATAAATATGAAATAGTAAAATTCAGCGACAAATATCCCGCTAAAATATATCTGCAAAACAAACCCGGCAGAAGATGCAACACAAGGCTTCATTGGCACAAGGCTATGGAGTTATTATACTTAATTGACGGTTCTCTGAATATTCTTGATGACGGAAAAGTTACCGAGCTTAAAAGCAACGATATTTATTTTGTCAATCACGACTGCTTTCATAAAACCTTTACTTCACTGCCTGATGAGAATATAAAATATCTGGTTGTGTTGCTGTCATACGATAAATTGCTCAAATATTATCCAAACCTTGAACAGCTTGAATTCAGTATCAGTGAGTCCGACTCGGCAATACATAAAATTACGGATTTGCTGAATCAGGTTGCTTTGTATTTTGAAGAAAAACCTGTTGGGTACGAGATGAAGATTAATTCGTTGCTGCACGATATATATTTTGTACTTATGTCGGAATGTGTTTGCGAAAACACTAAGAATACAAGTTCCGCGAGTGACAAAGAGCTTGAGTATGTTAAGACTGCAATTGAGTATATGGGACAGAATTATCTTGAGAATTTAACGCTGAACGATATAGCAAATAAAATCGGCTTGTCAAGCTCATATTTTTCTCGTTGCTTTAAGAGCATTACAAGAATATCCGTTATGCAGTATCTTGCAAATATAAGGCTTGAATCTGCACTCCGTGATATAGTTGATGAAAACAAAACCGTAACCGATGCCGCTTTTGACAATGGTTTCACAAGTGTTAAGTCATTTATTGAGCTTTGCAAAAAGGTCTACAACTGTACTCCGGGACAATATAAATTTCAGTATCAGTAAATTTAAGAATAAATA